>NZ_JAUMSQ010000099.1:0-20131 GCF_030519285.1 Mycolicibacterium arseniciresistens | reverse complement strand
CCGCATCCCGACGCGGGGCGCCGCGCCCGCCGCGCCGCACGAGGAACCGCCGACCACCCGGTTCTCGGCGGCCAAGAACGCCGTCCGCGGTGCCATCGGCAACGCGCCCACCCAGCGGGTGCCGCGGGCGACGCCGCCGGCACAGCAGCGCGAGGAGCGCGAGATCGAGTCATGGCTCGGCGAACTGCGCGGCCGTCCCGCCGGCGGTGCCGAGCCCGGCCAGCCCCCGCGTCCGCCGCAACCGTCGGCCGATCCGACACGGGCGATGCGTCCGGGCGGACCCCGCGTCGGCAACGGCACGCCGCGCACAGCGGACGAGGGCAACGAGCCGACCACGGCCATCCCGACCCCGCGCCAGCGGCAGCAGCCGAAGAATCCCGATGCCACCACTGCGATCCCGACTCCGCGGACGCAGGACCCGGCGAGCACCGAGAAGATCGACACCCGGGAGTCCGACGACGAGCAGCAGCGTCGCCGCGGCGGCGGGATGAGTGCGGCGGACCTGCTCCGGCGTGAGGGCCGGCTCTAGCCACTCGCGATTTCGGCGCGCAAACGTTCGCTGAGCGATGGTTCGCGCGCCGAGATCACTCGTCGTAGGGGGGCTGCGGTCCCACGTCGTCGGGTTCGGCGTCTATCCGCGGCCCGTCGTCCTCCTCCAGTGCCTCGGCCTCCGCCTCGGGATCGGACGCCACGAGGACGCGCACCGCGCTGTTGACGAACGCGATCGTCGGCACGGCGAGCAGCGCGCCGACGATGCCGGCCAGCACTGCGCCCCCCGCGATGGCCAACACCACCGCGAGCGGGTGGATCGACACCGCGCGGCCCATCACCAGCGGCTGCAGCACGTGCGCCTCCAGCTGCTGCACGGCGATGATCAGGCCGAGCGTGATGAGCGCGTACACGAAGCCCTTGGCCAGCAGGGCCACGATCACCGCGAGGAACCCGGTGATCACCGCGCCGATGAGCGGGACGAACGCCCCGAGGAACACCAGCGACGCCAGCGGCAGCGCCAGCGGGATGCCCATGATGGCCAGACCGGCGCCGATGCCCACCGCGTCGACCAGCGCGACCAGGAACGTGGCCCGGATGTAGCCGATCAGCGAGTGGAAGCCGGCCCGGCCGGCGTCGCGGACGCGTCCCCGGACGTCCTCGGGGAAGATCTGGGTGACGAAGCCGAAGATGTTCCGGCCGCCGTGCAGCAGGAAGATCAGCGTGAACAGCACCAGCAGCGCGCCGGTGAGGATCTCGGTGATGGTCCCCGCCGTCGACAGCGCGCCGGTGGTGAGCCGCTCCTGGTTGTCGCGCAGCGCCTCGATGGCCGCGTTGCCCGCGTTGTCGATCTGGTCGCGGCTCAGGTGCAGCGGCCCGTCGACCAGCCATCCGCGGACGCCGTCGATGCTTCGCGTCACCTCGGCCACCAGGGCGGGGGCGCCCTCGATGAACTGGCTGACGACGAACGTCAGCAGCCCGCCCACCACCGCGATCCCGCTGAGCATCACCAGCGCGACCCCGCCCCCGCGCGGGGCCCCGCGGCGGTCGAGGAAGTCGACGGCGGGCATCAGCAACGCGGCGATGATGGTGGCCAGCGCGACCGGTACGAAGATCACCTCGAGCCGTTTGACCAGCCACAGCAGCGCCAGGAGCGCGGCGAACAGGATGAGCAGTCGCCACGCCCAGGCGGCGGCCTTGCGGACGAACGGCGTGACCGCGCTGTCGGCGAGCGGATCGGCACCCAGACCTGCTGACATGCCGCGAGCGTAGCCGCCACCGGACCATCCGCCCGGCACCGCGCGCGGACGGGGCGAAACGCGCCCGGCGCAGCGGCGTCAAACGCGGTACCTGCGCCGTTACCCTGTAAGTCGTGTCCGACGACGCCCCGGCCGCCGGCGCACAGCCGGAACGTGCCAGCCGGGTGGCTTCCGGCCGCAGCAGGTACTGGTGGCTGCGGTGGGTACTGATCGGCGTCGCGGTGACGGTGCTGACCGTCGAGCTGGTGCTGGTGTGGGATCAGCTGGCGAAGGCCTGGAAGAGCCTCATCTCGGCGAACTGGTGGTGGGTGCTCGCCGCCGTCGTCGCGGCGATGGCGTCGATGCACAGCTTCGCCCAGATCCAGCGGACGCTGCTGGAGTCGGCCGGGGTGACGGTGCGGCAGTGGCGGTCCGAGGCGGCGTTCTACGCCGGCAACGCGCTGTCGACCACGATGCCCGGCGGCCCCGTGCTCTCGGCGACCTTCGTGTACCGCCAGCAGCGGATGTGGGGCGCGTCGCCGGTGGTGGCGTCCTGGCAGCTGGTGATGTCAGGAGTGCTGCAGGTGGTCGGCCTGGCACTGCTCGGGCTCGGCGGGGCGTTCATGCTGGGCGCCAGCAAGAACCCGCTGTCGCTGATCTTCTCGCTCGGCGGCTTCCTCGCCATCGTTCTGCTGGCCCAGGCGGTCGCCACCCGGCCGGAGCTGATCGACGGGATCGCGGTACGCGTACTCGGCTGGGCCAACCAGGTGCGCGGCAGGCCCGTCGAAACCGGCCTCGGCACGTGGCGGGCGACGCTGAACCAGCTCGAGTCCGTACAGCTTGGCCGTCGCGATCTCAGCGTCGCCTTCGGCTGGTCGCTGTTCAACTGGATCGCCGACGTGGCCTGCCTGGCGTTCGCCTGCTACGCCGCGGGGGGACATCCCGGGCTGGCCGGGGTGACCGTCGCGTACGCCGCGGCCCGCGCCGTCGGCTCGATCCCGCTGATGCCGGGTGGGCTGCTGGTGGTGGAGGCCGTGCTGGTGCCCGGCCTGGTCTCCAGCGGCATGACGCTGGCCTCGGCCATCTCGGCCATGCTGATCTATCGCCTGGTGAGCTGGATCTTCATCGCCGCGATCGGTTGGGTGGTGTTCTTCTTCATGTTCCGCACCGAGAAGGACATCGACCCGGACGCGCCGCGCCAACCCCGGGAAGAGGAGCGCCGATGAGCAACGGAAAGCGCTGCGTCGCAGCACTGTTCGGCGCGCTGGCGTTACTGACCGCGTCCTGCACCGGGTCGCAGGACGAACCCGCGGACACCGGCACGCCACCACCGGCGGCGAGCCCCTCGCCGAGCGGCACTTCCGACCGGCCGGCGCAGGCCCCCGCGCAGGTGAGCCCGGTGCTCGTCGACGCCGTCGCCGACCCGATACCGGTGCCCGGCACCGACGGCAGGGACCACCTGGCCTACGAACTCGTGCTCACCAACCAGCTGCCGAGCGAGGTGACGATGGACGCGCTGGAGGTCCGGTCCGGCGACACCACGCTGCTCGAACTCGCCGGCGACCGGTTGGGTTACCGGACCCGGCCGGTGGGCACGCCCGCCCCCGCGCCGACCACCAAGCTCGGGCCGGGGCAGAGCGCGAAGGTCTGGCTCGACGTGGCCATCGACCGGAAGGCCGACGGCGCACCCGCCGACATCCCGGCCGAGCTCACCCATCGCCTGAAACTGACTCTCGCACAACCCATGCCGCCGCTGCTGCCGGCGACGATGACCGAGGACGTCGCGCCGGTGACCGTCCAGAACCGCAAGCCGGTGGTGATCGAACCACCGCTGCGCGGGCCGAACTGGCTCGACGGCAACGGCTGCTGCGACATGACGCCGCACCGGATGGCACTCAACGGCCTGAACGGAAAACTCTGGGGCGCAGAGCGTTTCGCGATCGACTACGTCCAGCTGCAGCCGGACGGCCTGCTGTTCACCGGCGACAGGGCCAAGCTGGAGAGCTACCCCTACTTCGGCGCCGACATCCACGCGGTGGGTGACGGGCCGGTGGTCGCGGTCGTCGACGACCTCCCCGAACAGGTGGCAGGGGCCAGCCCCACCGGCCTGCCGCTCGACCAGTACGGCGGCAACCACATCGTGCAGGACCTCGGCGACGGCAACTACGCCTTCTACGCGCACCTGAAGACCGGCAGCGTCAAGGTGAAGCCCGGGGACCGGCTCACCACCGGCCAGGTGATCGCATCGCTGGGCAACACCGGCAACACCGACGCGCCGCACCTGCACTTCCACGTGATGAACACGCCCGACCCGCTGCTGTCGGACGGGCTGCCCTTCGTGTTCTCGTCCTACCGCCTCGACTCCCGCCTCGCGTCCCCTGCCGCGGTCGACGGCCTCTTCGACAGCAAGCCGGCACCCAGGCAACCCGGCTTCGCCGCCGCCGACGAGACTGACGTCATGCCGCTGTTCCTCGACGTGATGACCTATGCGGACCGGTAGCCGCCCTGCGGCCCTCGCGCTGATGGCCGACGCCGTCTGCGTGACGGTGTTCTGCACGCTCGGCCGGCGCAGTCACGAGGAGGGGCTCACCGCGGCGGGCATCGCGCACACCGCCTGGCCGTTCCTGGTCGGCACCGCCGTCGGCTGGCTGGTGTCCCGCGGGTGGCGGCGGCCGCTGTCCCTCGCCCCGACCGGGGTGATCGTGTGGGTGTGCACCGTCGCCGTGGGGATGGTGCTGCGCAAGGCCACCGGCCAGGGCACCGCGTCGAGCTTCATCGTGGTGGCGTCGGTGACGACCGCCGTGCTGCTGCTCGGCTGGCGCGCGGCCGCGCTGCTCGCGTCGCGGCGCTAGTCCGCCTGCGCCGGTGCCGTCGACACCGTGAGCGTGGCGCGCAGCCCGCCCAGTGGGCTGTCGGACAGCCGGATCGTCCCGCCGTGCAGCGCGGCCTGCTGAGCCACCAGGGCCAGCCCGAGGCCGGAGCCACCCGGGGCGGCGGTGCTGCCCCGCCGGAACCGGCCGAGCACCGTTTCCTGTTCGTCGGCGGGTAGTCCCCGGCCGTCGTCGTCCACCACGATCGTCAGCTCGCCGTGCCCCGCCGCTCCTGCCCTCCGGTGCTGATCCCCCGGTCGCTGCGCTCCTGCCCTCCGGTGCGCCGCCAGCACCACCCGCGTCGCCCCGCCGTGTGTCACGGCGTTACGGACCAGGTTGTCCACGGCCAGCCGCAGCCCACCCGGCCAGCCCCACACCATGCCGAGCGCGTCGTCGGCTTCGACGACGATCTCCACCCCGGCGCCCGCGCGGCGGTTCTCCCGCGCCACCCGGTCGAGCAGGTCGGTCACGTCGATCAGTTCCCGGTCCTCGTCCTGGGCGAGCTGACCGGACGCCAGCTGCCCGAGCGCGGTGATGATGGCTTCCACCCGGCGCTGCGCCCGCGCCAGGTCGGCCACCACCTCGGCGCGCTCCTCCTCGGGGAGGTCGTGGATGCGCAGGGTGTCCAGGTCGGCCCGCATCGCCGTCAGCGGCGTGCGCAGTTCGTGTGCGGCGTTGGCGGCGAAGTCCTGGGCGGCCTGCAGCGAATTGGTGGTGGCCTGCTGCGCGGCGGCCAGACGCGCCAGCATCCCCGCCATCGCCTCGGAGAGCTCCTCGGCCTCCCGGACGCCGTGCACCGCGGGCATCTCGTCGCTGCCCTTGCCGAGCCGGGAGGTGTGCTCGGTCAGCTTGCGCAGCGGGCGGATGGCGGGCCCGGCCAGCAACCAGCCCAGCCCGGCGGCGATCAGTACGGTGACCACCCCGACGAGGGCGTACTCGGGGATCCGCGCGCTGCTCAGCAGGATGCTGTCGGCCCGCAGACCGATCGACACCAGCACCCCGCCCTCCTGGTCGACGGGCAGCGTGCGGACCCGGTACTCCAGCCCGTTCACCTCGACGGTCTCGGTGCCCGGCGGAAGGGACGGCAGCTGGAAGCCGCGCTGGAACACCACCTGCCCGGTCGAGCGGGAGCGGCCGGTGGTGAGGACGCCGCGGCGCGGATCCTGCAGCTGTTCGGGATACATGCTGGCGTCGACGATCGAGTCGAGCCGGCGATCCAGCTGGGCGGCGTCGTTGTTGGCCAGCACCAGCGACGTCAGGATTGTGAATGCGGCGACCACGGCCGAGGCGGCGGCCGCGGAGGCGATGGCCACCCTGGTCCGCAGCGACGCCGAGCTGATGCGGCGGAAGGCTCGCGAGAACCACACCGCGCTACGGCTCGTCCCGCAACACGTATCCGATGCCGCGCACCGTGTGGATCACCCGCGGCAGGCCGTCGCGTTCCAGCTTGCGCCGCAGATACGAGATGAACACGTCGGCGACGTTGGTGTCGACGTCGAAGTCGTAACCCCAGACGAGCTCGAGCAGCCGCTGCCGGGACAGCACGACGCCTGCGTTCTCGGCCAGCACCGTCAGCAGGTCGAACTCCCGCTTGGTGAGCTCCACCCGCTCACCGTCGACGAACACCAGCCGGCGCGCGGTGTCGATGGTCAGCGGCCCCACCACCAGCGTGTCCGACGGCTGGTCGGAGTGACTGGCCCGGCGCAGCAGGGCATGCAGCCGCGCGACGAGCTCACCGAGGTCGAACGGCTTGGTCAGGTAGTCGTCGGCGCCGGCTTCCAGTCCCGCGATGCGGTCGTTGACCGTGTCGCGCGCCGACAGCACACAGATCGGGATCTCGTTGCCCAGCGCGCGCAGCGCCGTCACCACCGCGACACCGTCGAGCTCGGGCATCTGGACGTCGAGCACCAGTGCGTCATGGGTTTCGTTGGAGAGCAGCCGCAGCGCCTCCTTGCCGGTCGCAGCGACCCGGACATCGAATCCCGACAGCCGCAGTCCGCGGGCGACGGAGGTTCGCACGTCCGGGTCGTCGTCGACCATCAGCACTGTGCGGCCCGCGCCCTCCTGCTGCGCGGGCAGCCCAGTAGCCACGCGAACGCTGGCTTAGCTGTCGGCGAGGCCGTCGCCGTTGGTGTCGCCGCAGCGATTCTTCAGGTCGACCAACGGCTGCCGGATGGAGGTCAGTTCGCCCTTCACCACCGGATTGGCGTCGAGGTACTTCTGCACCTCGGTGCGGATCTCCTCGCGCGGCCTGCCCTCGAGGCTGGTGAAGAAGTTGTTCACGTCCGGGTGGGTGAACAGGTACGCCGACGTCGAGGCGGAGACGCCTGCGGCCACACCGGCCAGATCGGCGGCGGTGCAGTTCGGCGCCGGCGGGGCCGGCTGGGCCGAGGCCGCGGGCAGCGCACCGAACAACATCGCACCGGCAACCGAGCCAGCGCCGACCGCGCCGGCTACCGCACGCCGTGCGGTACGGGCAGAGAGCAACATGGACGAACTCCTTCATCTTGGAGTGGCCGTAACCATGGGCGGTTATCGGTAACGCAAAGCTAATCAGAATCGGCGGAGAGTTTCCTGCCTTGCGGCCATCCAATACCAAAAACGCGGAATCCGCAGGTCCACGGGCGGCGCCGCGCGGTGTCTAGCGGTAGGGACCGGGCAGCGGACCGGTGCCCTGGGTGGCCGCCGACACCGGCGACGACTGGGCCGGCGACAGCGACCCCGGCACGCGAGGGGTCTGCGCGCCGGGCAGCGTTGCCGGCGACGTCGCCGCCTGCGACTGTGCCGCCTGCATCAGGCCCATCACCTGCGGAAGGGTGACGGGCAGCTTGCATCGTCCGGACAGGTTCGTCAGCGGCCGCTGCAATTCCTGCATGTCCGCGGCGACCTCGGGGTTGGCGTCGAAGTAGCTCTTGACCGCGGCCAGCGACTGCGGACCGCCCTGTGACTGCGACGCGGTGGTCAGTGCGGCGTTGGTCTGCGGGTGCGCGTCGAGGTACTCACCGGTGTCGTTGGCGACGGTGCCGATGGTCTTGGCCACCTCGCTGGCCGCGCACGGATCGGGTGCCGCGACGGCCGACGGCCCGGTGAGCGCGGCGCCTGCCGCTGCGGTGGCGACGAAGGCGGCGAGCAGGCCGCGGCGCAGCCCGATGGCAGTGGACTTCATGGACGCTCCTTACGATTCGCGGACGCTCTCGGGCGTCAGACGACGCTTTCGAGGGCCCGGCAAACCTTGCGATCGGACGGCGTGGTGTCCCCGACCCGACGTACAACCCGGGCACATCTTGCCATCAAGAACCGCGCGGTGCCGAATCCTGACAGCAGACTCGCAGGTGACGGCCACAACCCGGCGGGCAGGCGCTGTAACGAACGGCGGGCCACCGGGCGATTCCAAGAGCGGGCGAGCGTACCTGATGACGGGGTACGCTCACGCTGAAACACAGGGGCAACGCCGGGCACGACATGGGGAGTCCGCCATCCAGCAGTTCATGATGCGCCTCAGCGGCACGCTGCGCAGATTTCGCTGGGCCGTGTTCGCGGTATGGCTGCTGCTCCTGGTGCCTGCGGTCTACCTCGCCCTGAACCACTCGTCGAATCTGACCGGTGGCGGCTTCGAGGTCGAGGGCTCGCAGTCGCTGCACGTGCAGTACGAACTCGAGGACCAGTTCCCGGATCAGGGCGCGTCGCCGCTGGCCCTGGTCGCCTCGCCGCGCGCCGACGCCTCCTACGGCGACATGAATGCCGCAGTGGCGCACCTCGAGCAGATCGCCGCGCAGGTGCCCAGCGTCAAGATCATGCCCAACCCGCAGCAGCCCGCGCCCCAGCCGGACCGCCCCTACGTCCTCACGCTCCAACTCGGCTTCGACAACACCGGCGCCACCGACATCGCCAAGCAGCTGCGCCAGAAGGTCGGCATCGACGGCGAGGAGCCCGGCGAGGTCGAGGGCGGCCGGGTCAAGCTGTACGTCATCGGCCAGGGCGCCCTGGGCGCAGCGGCGTCGGAGGCCATCAAGACCGACATCGGCCAGGCCGAGAAGTGGAACCTGCCGATCGTGCTGATCGTGCTGCTGGCGGTGTTCGGCTCGCTGGCGGCCGCAGCGGTCCCGCTCGTCTTCGGCCTCTGCACCGTCGTGGTCACGATGGGCGTGGTCTATGCGCTGTCGACGGTGACCACCATGTCGGTGTTCGTCGCCTCCACGGTGTCGATGTTCGGCATCGCGCTCGCCATCGACTACTCCCTGTTCATCCTCATGCGCTTCCGCGAGGAACTGCGCGCCGGCCGAGACCCGCAGCAGGCGGCCGACGCGGCGATGGCGACCTCCGGGCTGGCGGTGGTGCTGTCCGGGCTGACGGTCATCGCCTCGGTCACCGGCATCTATCTCATCGACACCCCGGTGCTGGTGTCGATGGCCACCGGCGCGATCCTCGCGGTGGCCGTGGCGGTGCTGGCCTCGACCACGCTGACGCCCGCCGTGCTGGCGACGTTCGGGCGGTCGGCGGCCAAGCGATCGTCGTATCTGCACTGGTCCCGACGGCCGGAGGTCGCCCAGTCGCGGTTCTGGACCCGCTGGACCGGGTGGGTGATGCGGCGGCCGTGGATCGCGGCGCTGGGCGCCGCCGCGCTGCTGCTGGTGCTCGCCGCGCCGGCCTTCTCGATGCAACTGGGCAACAGCATGCAGCGGCAGTTCGAACCGACCCATGAGATCCGGGGCGGCGTCAACGCGGCGGCCGAGGCGCTCGGAGCCGGTGCGCTGGGCCCGGTGCGCGTGCTGGTCGGCTTCCCCGGCGGCGACGCCGCGGGCACGAACAACGCCAACATCATCGACACCGTGCGCCAGGAGATGGCCAAGGCGCCGAACATCATGTCGGTCTCCCCGCCGGTGTTCTCCTCCGACAACAGGAGCGCGCTGCTCTCGGCTGTGCTGTCGGTGGACCCGGAGGACAACGGCGCCCGTCAGACCGTGGACTGGATGCGCGAGAAGCTGCCTCCGGTGGCGGGTGAGGGCGTCAACATCGACGTCGGCGGGCCGACCGCGCTGATCAAGGACTTCGACGACCAGGTGTCGGCGAAACAGCCGCTGGTGTTCGCCTTCGTCTCCCTGATCGCGTTCCTGATGTTGCTGATCTCGATCCGGTCGGTGGTGCTCGCCCTCAAGGGCGTGCTGATGACCGTCCTCTCGGTGGCCGCCGCGTACGGCAGCCTCGTCGTGGTGTTCCAGTGGGGCTGGTTCGAGGCACTGGGCTTCGAGAGGATCCCGTCGCTGGACAGCACCATTCCGCCGCTGGTGCTGGCGATGACGTTCGGCCTGTCGATGGACTACGAGATCTTCCTGCTCACCCGCATCCGGGAGCGGTTCCTGCAGACCGGCAACACCCGCGACGCCGTCGCCTACGGCGTCAGCACCAGCGCCCGCACCATCACCAGCGCGGCGCTGATCATGATCGCGGTGTTCATCGGCTTCGCCTTCGCCGGCATGCCGCTCGTCGCGCAGCTCGGGGTGGCGTGCGCGGTGGCGATCGCCGTCGACGCGACCGTGGTGCGGCTGGTGCTGGTGCCGGCGTTGATGGCGATGTTCGACCAGTGGAACTGGTGGCTGCCGAGCTGGCTCGATCGGCTGCTGCCGTCGGTCGACTTCGAGAAGCCGCTGCCCAAGGTCGAGATCGACGACCTGGTCATCATCCCCGACGACATCTCGGCGCTCGGCCCGAGCGGCGCGGACCTACGGATGATGGTCCGGTCTGCCGCACGCCTGAAAAACCTTGCGCCACAGACGATCACCGTCGCCGATCCATTGGCGTTCAGTGGTTGCCAGCCGATCAAGCAGGCGATGCGCCGGGTCCGCGGCGCGGACACCTCAAGGATCCGGACCGCCGCCAGGGTGGGCGGCGGCCGCAACGGGCGCAACGGCTCCGACGGCAACGGCAGGACGGTGCGCACCACGCTGCCCGTGCATCCGGTGACGATGTGGCGGGGCCGGCTGTCGGTGGCGCTCGACGCCCTGGAGACCGAGGCGGACACCGACCGGCCGCCGGTCGAGCGGCGCAGCCCGGTGGAGACCACCAACGTCCAGCTGCCGACCGGCGACCGGTTGCAGATCCCGACCGGCGCCGAGACGTTGCGCCTGGCGAGCTACCTCATCATGTGCCGGAACACCAGCCACGACTACGCAGAGTTTGCCGATCTGGTCGAGTCCATGGAAACTCAAACCGCCGCTGTGGTGCTGGCCGGGATGGACCGGTACTACTGTGGGCAGCACGCGAGAAAGCAGTGGGTGGCCACCCAGCTGGTGCGCCGCCTGGCCGACCCGCAGCCGTCCGACGAGCACGATTCGGTGATGTCGGACCCGGATGCGGAGGCCGACTGGGCCACGGTCAGGCAGCGCTGCCTGTCGGTGGCCGTGGCCATGCTGGAGGAGGCGAGGTGACGGTGACACCGGACGTGCGGGAATTCCGCCGCGATCCCGGTCCTCCGCGTGGCCGCCCGACGCCGCCCCGGCGGGCCCCGGTCGACGAGCGCCCTGTCGAGTTCTGGTCCACCGCAGCGATCCGTGCCGCGCTGGAGACCGACGACCTGACCGTCTGGCAGCGCATCGTCACCGCGATCAAGCGCGATCCCTACGGCCGCACGGCCCGTCAGGTCGAAGAGGTGCTGGACAAGGCGCGGCCCTACGGCGTGTCCAAGGCGCTGGCCGAGGTACTGGTGCGCACCCGTGAGCAGCTCGAGGCCGACGAACGCACCGAGGTGGCACGGCATGTCCGGCTGCTGCTGAAGCGCTCCGGCCTGTCCCCTCAGGAGTTCGCGTCGCGAATCGGTGTACACGCCACGGACTTCGGCGCCTTCCTCGAAGGCCGGACCAGCCCGTCGGCGTCGCTGATGATCCGCATGCGCCGGTTGTCGGACCGGTTCGCGAAGATGGCTCGCCCGCAACAGCAGGGCAGCCCGGACTGAAGCCCGGCGGCGCTCCCGCGTCCTTCGTGCTCGTGCCGGGCGGGGGCGGCAGCGCGTGGGACTGGCACCGGGTGGTGCCGCTCCTCGAGTCGGCCGGCATGCACGCCGTCGCGGTCGAGCTGCCCACACACGACGACACCGCCGATCTGTTCACCTACGCCGACGTGGTGCGCGAGGCGGCACGCGACATCCCGCGACCGCTGATCCTCGTCGGGCACTCGATGGGCGCCTACACCGCGCCCATCGCGGCGGCCGGTCTCGAGCCCGCGCTGCTGGTGCTGGTCAACCCGATGGTGCCCGCGCCCGGTGAGACGGCAAGGCAGTGGTGGGACGCCACCGGGCAGCCCGCCGCGATGGCCGCACACTTCGAACGGCTCGGGTTCGGCGGCAGGGCGTTCGATCCCGACGAGGACTACTTCCACGACGTGCCCGAGGCGGTGCGGGCCGAGGCGGCGAACGCGCCGGAGCCCGCGCAGTCCGACACGCCGTTCGATCAGCCCTGGCCACTCGACCGCTGGCCGGACGTACCGACCGCCGTGCTGGCCGGCTGCGACGACCGGCTGTTCCCGCTGGAATTCCAGCGACGGCTGGCCCGGGAACGGCTGGGGCTCGACATCGAGGAGATGCCGGGCGGGCACATGGTGGCGTTGAGCAGACCGGAGGAGTTGGCCGGCCGGTTGATGGGAATGCTGCCCTCATGACGAGCTCCGCCGAATGGACCGAACCCGAAGCCGACGATCTGCGGCGCATCCTGGCCGAGACCCGCACCGTGGCGATCGTCGGCGCCTCCGCGAACCCGATGCGACCCAGTTACGGCGTGTGGGAGTCGCTGCGCGCGTCGAGCCACTACGAGCTGTACCTGGTCAACCCGACGATCACCGACGTCGACGGCGTGCCCGCCTACCCGTCGCTCGCCGATCTTCCGGTGGTGCCCGACATGGTCGACGTGTTCCGCCGCAGTGAGGAACTGCCCGCGGTGCTGCGCGACGTGCTCGCCCTCGACCCGCGGCCCAAGACGCTGTGGCTGCAGCAGGGGCTGTGGGACGAGCAGGTGGCACGCGACGGCACGGCGGCCGGATTGCAGGTCGTGATGGACCGCTGCCTCAAGGTCGACTACGCCCGCTACCGCTAGCGGCTTCGGCCTGGCCGGTATGCGCCGCCGTCGATGTCCTGGACCAGGGTGGGTCCGGTGGACTTCCAGCCCAGGAGTTGTTGCGTTGCAGCACTACTCGCGGCCATGTCGGCACTGAAGAACCCACCGATCCAGCCGAAGTGCTCGTCGACGCGATCGGCTGGGATGGCCGCGACGGGCAGATCGAACGCGCGGCCGATCGCTTCGGCGATCACCCGGGTGGGGATACCTTCCTCGGCAACGGCGTGCAGTCGGGCGCCGGCGGGCGCCTTCTCGAGGCCGAGCACGACCATCCGCGCGGCGTCGGCGACGTGCACTGCGGCCCAGCGGTTGAGTCCCTCGCCGGGGTAGGCGGACACGCCTCGATCGCGGGCGATCTGGCACAGGGTGGCGATGAAGCCGTGGTCGCCGGTGCCGTGCGTGGTGGGTGCGAAGCGCAGCGCCACCGATCGGACTCCGCGGTCGGCGAAGTCGAGCAGCAGGTTCTCGCTGCCGCCGCGCGGCGACTCGGGGCCGTGGAACGGCGAGACGTCGTCCTCGGTCGCCACCCGCCCGTCGGTCAGGCCGGCGAGTCCCGACGCCAGCAGGAACGGCTTGCCGGTGTCGACGAGCGCTTCTCCGATGGTCTGCGTGGTGGCTCGTGCGGCGGCGTTGGTGCCCGCCATGTCCGCCCAGTCGTGCTTGTTGGCGAGGTGGATGACGGCGTCGGCGTCTCGGGCCCCGGATCGGATGGCGTCCAGATCGTCGAGGTCGCCGCGGCGAACATCGACGCCCTTGGCCTCGAGCGCAGCAGCGGACGCGGCGGAGCGGGCCAGCCCGTTGACGGTGTGGCCGGAGAGCAGCAGTTCGTCGACGACGGCGCTGCCGATCCAACCGGAAGCTCCGGTGATGAAGACGTGCACGGTGAATCTCCTCAGGTGATGTCAGTTGCTGACAT
Source organism: Mycolicibacterium arseniciresistens (assembly GCF_030519285.1). NCBI lineage: Bacteria > Bacillati > Actinomycetota > Actinomycetes > Mycobacteriales > Mycobacteriaceae > Mycobacterium > Mycolicibacterium arseniciresistens. The sequence continues at coordinate 6,516 of NZ_JAUMSQ010000099.1, read as the reverse complement.
GTACGACGCTACACGTGAGGTCAGTTACTGTCATCACTTAGACTGCTCCCCATGGTCAGGTGGGTGCCGGGAACTCGGGAGCGGCTTCAGGACGCCGCGCTCGACCTGTTCGCCGCCCGCGGCTACGAGCAGACGACGGCCACCGACATCGCTCAGGCCGTCGGCCTCACCGAGCGCACGTTCTTCCGCCACTTCAGCGACAAGCGCGAGGTGCTCTTCCACGGCCAGCAGGCGTTGACCGACGCCTTCCTGGCCGGGCTGGACGACGCACCCCCCGATGCGTCGCCGATCGACCTGGCGGTCAGCGCACTGCGGTCGTCATCGAGTTTCTTCGACGACGAGCGCCGACCGCACTCCCGCAAGCGCCAGTCCGTCATCGACGACAACCCCGCCCTCCGAGAGCGGGAGGCGCTCAAGCTCGTCGGGCTCGGCCGCGCCCTGGGCGACGCGCTGCGCGACCGCGGCGTCGACGACATGGCGGCAGACGTGGCGGCCCAGATCGCCGTCATGGCGTTCGGCATCGCGTTCGCGCACTGGATCGCCGAGGGCGAGCGGCGGTCGTTCGAGGCCATCGCCATGGACGTCGTCCGCGAAGTGAGCGCCGTGGCAGGCGAACTCGACCGCTAGCGATTTCGGCGCGATCTCAATCGCTGAGCGAACGTTTCCGCGCCGAAATCACCGGGAGTGGATCGGGACGACGTCCTCGACCTGCCAGCGGTCCTCGGTCTTGGTCAGCGTGACGCGCAGCGCCAGCACCGCGTTGTCGACGGGCTTGCCCGGCACACTCTGGGTGCCGCGCAGCACGACCGCCACGCTGGCCAGGCCCGGGCCCATCGCCTCCACGCCCGCCGACACGGTGGTGGCCTGCGCGGAGACGTTGCGGCTCGTCAGCTGCTTGGCCACCCCGGCGAACTCGGCCTTGAACGCCTCGGCCCGCTCGGGTGACATCAGTTCGGCGGCGCGGTCGATCGACGCAGTGGGGCTCTGCGGGGTGAACGTGGCGGTCGCCTCCGAGACGCTGCTGGCGATGCCCACCACCTCGTCGGAGTCGGCGCTGAAGTCGCGGTCGGGGGTGGTCCACCGCAGGTAGCCGACCAGCACGGCGGCGCACAGCGCGGCGGTGGCCACGCCGACGACGGCCAGCCGCAGTCCCGGCCCGTCGTCGTCGGTGCCGACCGTCACGCCGTCGCGGCGGGCCAGCACGAAGTCGACGACCATGCCCTGCACGATGAGCAGGCACAGCACCGAGCACACCGACACCCACCACGGCGGCCAGGCCAGCGCGACACCGATGTAGACGAGCGCGGCGATCGCCGCGATCGGCGCCAGCACGTCGACGGCCAGTACCCGCAGGCGGTTCCTCATCGGATCGGCTCCAGGCGCGAGATCATCAGCTTGCCGTCCACGTCGGAGACGTCGAGTCGCAGCGTCCAGCGGACCGTGCGGGGCTCCTCGCCTGCGGCGTTCTCGCTGATCGACGTGGCGACCACCAGCACGGTGTCGGTGCGGGAGGCGAACGCGGACAGCTGCGGGTTGGGTGGCGGCGGTGGAGCCGGGGCGCCGTCGGGCCCGGTGGCGTGGTGCAGCGTCTCGATGGACACCGAGTCGACCTGGCCGGTGGTGCGTGACTGCAGGGTCTGCACCAGCTGCCGGTACGGCTGCACCGCCGAGTCGAAGTCTGCATTGAGCTCGCCGATGGTGTTCTCGTGCAGCCGGGCCATGTTGGCCGCGACGTTGTCCTTGTTCATGTTGACCAGGACGCTCGCCCACTCGGCGGCGGCCTGCAGCACCTGCGTCTGGTAGCGGCGCTCGTCGACCTCGTCGCGGTGCCCCGACCAGATCATCGCGGCCAGCAGCACCGCCGCGACGGCCACCGCACCCAGCGCCATCGATGCCACCCCGAACGCGGAGAACGTCCCGCCGGACTGTTCGACCTCGTCGGAGGGCTCGTCGGCGGGCTCGTCGGAGGGGTCGTCGGGCATGGCCGTGAGGGTACCGGGCGGGTTCTGGAAGAATGTCGGGGTGACGGTAGAAGCAATCCGGTCAGGCATCGACCTGACCCACGTCGACCCATCAGCCCGCCCCCAGGACGACCTCTTCGGACACGTCAACGGCCGCTGGCTGACCGATTACGAGATCCCCGCCGACCGCGCCACCGACGGTGCGTTCCGCCTGCTGCACGATCGCGCGGAGGAGCAGATCCGCGACCTGATCGCCGAGGCGGCGGGTTCCGACGCGCAGGACGGAACCGACGAGCAGCGCATCGGCGACCTGTATGCGAGCTTCCTCGACGAGGACACCGTCGAGCGGGTGGGCGTGGCTCCGCTGCTCGATGAACTGGCCGCCATCGACGCCGCCGAGAGCCCCGACGCGCTGGCCGCGGTGCTGGGCGCGCTGCAGCGCACCGGGGTCGGCGGCGGCACCGGCGGTTACGTCGACACCGACTCCAAGGACTCGACCCGCTACCTGCTGCACCTGAGCCAGTCCGGCCTCGGGCTGCCCGACGAGTCGTACTACCGCGACGAGCAGCACGCCGAGATCCTGGCCGGCTATCCGCGGCACATCGCGGCGATGCTCGCGCTCGTGCACGGCGGGACGGCCGAGGACCACGCGGCGACGGCCGAGCGCATCGTGGCGCTGGAGACGAAGCTCGCCGCGGCGCACTGGGACGTCGTCAAGCGCCGCGACGCCGACCTCACCTACAATTTGCGCCGGTTCGCGGACCTGCCCGACGAGGCGCCCGGCTTCGACTGGGCCGGCTGGCTCGTCGCACTGGGCGGTTCGGTCGAGAAGGCCGCCGAGGTCGTGGTGCGTCAGCCCGACTACCTGACCGCATTCGCGGCCGCATGGTCGAGCGAGTCGCTGGAGGACTGGAAGGCATGGGCGCGCTGGCGGGTGATCCACGCCAGGGCCTTCCTGCTGACCGACGCGCTGGTCGCCGAGAACTTCGCGTTCTACGGCCGCACGCTGTCGGGCACCGAGGCGATCCGCGACCGGTGGAAGCGGGCGGTGTCGGTGGTGGAGAGCCTGATGGGTGACGCGCTGGGCAAGCTCTACGTCGAGCGGTACTTCCCGCCGGAGGCCAAGGCCCGGATGGACGAGCTGGTCGCCAACCTGCGGGAGGCCTACCGCGTCAGCATCGACGAGCTGGACTGGATGACGCCGGAGACCCGGCGCAAGGCGCTGGTCAAGCTCGACAAGTTCACGCCGAAGATCGGTTATCCGAAGAATTGGCGGGACTACTCGGCGCTGGTGATCCGCCGCGACGACCTGTACGGCAATTACCGGCGCGGCTACGAGGTGGGCTACGACCGCGAGCTGGCCAAGCTCGGCGGCCCGGTGGACCGCGACGAGTGGTTCATGACGCCGCAGACGGTCAACGCCTACTACAACCCTGGGATGAACGAGATCGTCTTCCCCGCGGCCATCCTGCAGCCGCCGTTCTTCGACGCCGAGGCCGACGACGCGGCCAACTACGGCGGCATCGGCGCGGTCATCGGTCACGAGATCGGGCACGGCTTCGACGATCAGGGCGCCAAGTACGACGGCGACGGCAACCTCGTCGACTGGTGGACCGACGCCGACCGCACGGAGTTCGGCGCCCGCACCAAGGCGCTGATCGAACAGTACGAGGAGTATGTGCCTCGCGAACTGTCCAACGGTCACCATGTCAACGGCGCGTTCACCGTCGGTGAGAACATCGGTGATCTCGGCGGCCTGTCGATCGCGCTGCTGGCGTACCGGCTGTCACTTAAGGGCGAGCCGGCGCCGGTGATCGACGGGTTGACCGGCGAGCAGCGGGTGTTCTTCGGCTGGGCGCAGGTGTGGCGCACGAAATCCCGTTCCGCCGAGGCGGTTCGGCGACTCGCGGTCGACCCGCACTCGCCTCCGGAGTTCCGGTGCAACGGCGTGATCCGCAACATGGACGCCTTCTACGAGGCGTTCGACGTGTCGGAGAACGACGCGCTGTATCTGGAACCCGAACGGCGCGTGCGGATCTGGAACTAGTAGCGCTCGCATTGCGATGACCGACGCGTGGCAGGTGCGGTCCGGGTCGGCCGACGACCTGGAGTCACTGGCGCCGTTGTGGATCGCCGTGCACCACCGCCACGTCGAGTCGATGCCGGAGCTCGCTCCCTACGTGGACGACGACGCGTCGTGGAGCGAGCGCCGGGGCGTGTACGCCGAACTGTTGGCCAAGCCTGACACGGTGTTGCTGCTGGCGTCGGTCGCCGGCGAGTTGGTCGGATACGGGCTGGCGCATGTGATGGCGGTCGGCGACACGTGGGTCGCCGACACGTGGCGCACCGGTGGGCGTATCGGGGAGATCGAGTCGCTCAGTGTGCTGCCGGCCTACCGGGGAACCGGCCTCGGCTCGCAACTGCTCGAAGCGCTGGAGCGCCGCCTGCACGAGCAGGGCGTCAAAGACATTGTTCTCGGCGTGCTTTCGGGCAACACCGACGCGATCCGGCTCTACGAGCGACGAGGCTACCGCCCGACGTGGCTGTACCTGTCGAAGTTCGAGGGCCGCTAGCGCTTCGGGTAGTCGACTACGCATGACCGCGCATGCCTCGCGCGCGACAGTGCAGGTATGGGGTCATCACGAGCCAGTTCTGAGCGGGTCTTCCCGCGGCAGCTGTCGCTCGTCGCGCGGGCGGCGGCCGTCGCGTTCGTGCTGCTGATCGCGGGAAGTGCTGCGGCAGGCGCCCAGCCGCCTGGGGAGCCCGGCCCTCCGCCGCTGCCCGCTGAGGATCCGTTGATCAGGAACAACGTCACTCAGCCGGCAGCATTGACGATCGGCCTCTTGCCTGATTCGGGCTTTCCTGGAGCAGAAGTCACGATCACCGTGGGCGGCGTCGGCGGTTGTACCGATTCGTTCGAACTCGACAGAGGGCGACTGTTGGTGGTGTGGGGCGCCGAGGATGTCACCTCGAAGGCCACCGTGAGTGACGGCGTCGCGACCATTCGTCACAGCGTGCCGAATCCTGCGGACCCGAGCTACACCGTTGCGGCGAGGTGCGGGTCGCAGATCGCCACGAAGCCGTTCACTGTCGTCGCACCACCACCGGACCCGACCCTCGCACTCGATACGGCAGAGCCACAACGCGGTTCAGAGATTCGGGCGACCGGGACCGACTTCGTGTGCGCATCGTCGATCCAGCTGAACTGGGCCGACGACGAAACACCGATCACGCAGGCCTCGCCGCCGGATTTCGACGTGCCGATCCAGATCGACGACGCAGCTCCTCTCGGGCCACGCTCAGTGGTGGCGCGGTGTCAGGACGACCCGTCCATCACCGACAGCCAGTCGGTCAACATCGTCGCAGCCCCGACAACACCAACGACAACCACGACCACCCCGACGACCGCCACCACCACGATCCCGACGACGACCACGGTTCCGACGACTGCCCCATCGACCACTGACCGTGTCGAGGAGGAGGGCACCACCTCCGCGGAAGAGCCGCCGCCCCCGGGATCGATCTGGCCGTGGCTGGTCGCGCTGATCCTCGTGGTCGCGGCACTTCTCGCCGCTCGCCACCTCCGTCATCGACAGGAGAAGCGGCAACTCAGTCGCGTACGCGTCGCCGCCATTACGACGGCCTCGCCCGCAGCGGCCTTCCACGAGACACCCGCCGACGGCGAGATGACCTACGCCATCCGGGTGGAAGCCCGCGCCGGAACCAGCATTCCCACCATCACGGAGGTGCACCATGACTCTTGAACCGCCCCGCGAAGCAACCCTGCGGGACTTCTTCTTCGGGCCCGACGCGTGCGCAGAACTGACCCGATCGCTGCAGGACAATGCCACCGCCCGACGCCTCCTGCCCGGCTACCCCGGCCTCACCGCCATCGTCGAGCGGGAGGTGGCGAAGGCGACCGATGGATTCCTCGACACCAATCCGACCGACCTCGTCGCGTCCGCGTGGCGGCGATACGACAAGCTCCGGCAGGCCGCTATCCGCTCCCACGCCACGGGCGTCGAGGAGAGGGTTACCATGGTGACGCATCGAATCGAGTCGAGTCATCACCCGAAGATCGAGATCCATATCGACGGGATCCGCCGCGCCGTCGTCGATCTGGCGATCACACTCACCTTCGACATGGCGGGGATCATCGCGGTGGTACAACGCACGCGAGTGGTGGCGATCGAAGCCGGCAACTGCACCGTCAGCGGTGAGCTCACCGCTCAGGGCGTCACGCTGACCAAACGGCAGCGCCAGTGGGGCTTTCCGGGCGCTGTCAGGATGCGCGGTGGCATCGCCGTGCTCACAGACGACATGGCGGCGGCGTGAAGCGACAAGGCCCGCATCACTTCTGCTGGACTCCGCCGACATACGGCCTGACCGCCAGCAGGTAGCCGGCGAGCAGCACCAGCGGAGCGGCCAGCGGCAGCCACGGCAGTTGCACGGGGAGCAGCACCGCGACCGCTGCAGCGACGCCGAAGCCGACGGCGCCGACCACGGTGGCCGCGGCGGCCCGGCCCTCGCCGTGGAGCAGCACCAGGTACGCGGC
>NZ_JAUMSQ010000098.1:0-28776 GCF_030519285.1 Mycolicibacterium arseniciresistens | reverse complement strand
GCCCGCCGACCGGTCGGCGGTGCTCGCCCGGCTGGCGAAGCTGGCCGACGAGCACGCCGACGACCTGGTCGCCGAGGAGGTCAGCCAGACCGGCAAGCCGGTGCGGTTGGCCGCCGAGTTCGACGTCCCCGGCAGCGTCGACAACATCGACTTCTTCGCGGGCGCCGCGCGGCATCTCGAGGGCAAGGCCACCGCGGAGTACTCCGGCGACCACACCTCGAGCATCCGGCGCGAGGCCATCGGCGTCGTCGCCACCATCACCCCGTGGAACTACCCGCTGCAGATGGCGGTGTGGAAGGTGCTGCCCGCACTTGCCGCCGGGTGCTCGGTGGTGATCAAGCCCGCCGAGATCACCCCCCTGACCACGCTGACGCTGGCCAGGCTGGCCACCGAGGCCGGACTCCCCGCGGGCGTGCTCAACGTCGTCACCGGCGCGGGACACGACGTCGGCACCGCGCTGGCCGGCCACCGCGACGTCGACCTGGTGACCTTCACCGGGTCCACCCCGGTGGGCCGCAGGGTGATGGCCGCCGCCGCCGCGCACGGCCACCGTACCCAGCTGGAGCTGGGCGGCAAGGCGCCGTTCGTGGTGTTCGACGACGCCGACCTCGACGCCGCGATCCAGGGTGCGGTCGCCGGTGCGCTGATCAACACCGGCCAGGACTGCACAGCCGCGACGCGGGCGATCGTGGCGCGCGACGTCTACGACGACTTCGTCGCCGGTGTGGCCGAGGTGATGGGCAAGGTCGTCGTCGGCGACCCGCACGATCCCGACACCGACCTGGGGCCGCTGATCTCGATGGCGCACCGCGCCAAGGTGGCGGGCATGGTCGAGCGGGCTCCCGGCCAGGGTGCGCGGATCGTCACCGGAGGCACCACCCCGGATCTGCCGGGTTCGTTCTACGCGCCGACGCTGATCGCCGACGTGGCCGAGGACTCCGAGGTGTACCGCGACGAGATCTTCGGACCGGTGCTCACCGTGCGGCCGTTCACCGACGACGACGACGCGCTGCGGCAGGCGAACGACACCGACTACGGGCTGGCCGCATCGGCGTGGACCCGCGACGTGTACCGCGCGCAGCGGGCATCGCGCGAGATCCAGGCCGGCTGCGTGTGGATCAACGACCACATCCCAATCATCAGCGAGATGCCGCACGGCGGTGTCGGCGCATCGGGGTTCGGCAAGGACATGAGCGACTACTCACTCGAGGAGTACCTCACCGTCAAGCACGTGATGAGCGACATCACCGGCGTCGCCGACAAGGAATGGCACCGCACCATTTTCAAGCGGCGCTAGCGCGTCATTCGCGGGGCACGACCACCACGGGGACGTCGACGCCGGCCAGGATGCGCGCGGCCGTGGAGCCCAGGAAGATCCGCCTCGGCGCGGCGAAGCGGCTGGAGCCGACGACGAGCAGCGCACCGTCGTCCCACCTGAGTTTCTTGAGCGCCGACTCCAGCGTCATGCCCTCGGCGACAAGGGACTCGATCTCCGGCGCGTCGGGAAGGGCGCGCGCCGCGACGGCGAGGTTCTCCTCGGCGGCGGCGATCTGGAACTGCCGCACCTCCTTCACGCTCTCGGCCTCGGCGAGGTTCTCCGCCGACACCAGCGACAGCATGCGGATCGGCAGGCCTGCAGCGCTGGCCAGGGTGAGGGCGAACGGCAGCGGGTTGTCGTCGCCGGGCCGGGTGGGCACCGCCGCGGTGATGGCGGCGATGTCGTCGTCGGGGTCCTCGGCGTAGCCGCGCGGTGCGAGCGCCACCGGGATCGGCGAGGAATGCAGCAGCGCGCCGGTGACGGGGCCGATGGTGTGGCCGCCGAAGAATCCGTCACGGGCGCCGCCGACCACGATGAGGTCCGACGACTTCTCCTCGGCGAACTGCAGGAGCGACTGGGCGAAGGACTCACCGACGGTGACCGTCGATCCGGCGCTGACGCCCTTGGCCGCCAGCGCATCGACCGCCTGCGAGACCCACTCCTCGCCGCGTTCGACGAGCAACCGCTGGTACTCGCTGCGGCCCGGGCTGCCGTCGGGCATCTCCTCTCGGACCACCAGCACCACGTCGACGGCGGCGTCGAAGGTCCTGGCGAGCGCGCTGGCCAGGGCGACGCCGTCGTCGCCGGTCGGAGTGGCCAGATATCCGACTGTCAGATGCATGGCTGGTCCTTCTCTCGAGGTGACGACATCAGAAGGTGTCGGGAACCTTGACTTCGGTGCTCGCGGTCAGCGTCTCACCGCGGAAGAACCGCTTGGTGCCGAATGCGAAACACGCCAGCATCAGCGGGATACCCAGTGCCAGCATGCCGACGCCGAGGACGAAGACGCCACCTATGCCGCCGTACGCCGTCTCGCCATAGTCCTCGGCGATCATGTCGATCGCACTCTTGACGAACGCCCACGTCATCGCCGCGGCGCCGAGCAGCGGGAAGATGCCGCGGAAGAACAGGTTCCGGGCAGAGCTGAAAAGCGTGCGCCGGAAGTACCAGACGCACGCGTAGGCGGTGATGCCGTAGTAGAACGCGACCGCCAGGCCCAGCGAGGCGACGGAGTCCTGCAGCGCGTTCTGGCTGACGAACGACAGCACGAGGTAGAAGCACAGCGCCGCCACTCCCATCACCATGGTGCCGAACGCCGGGGTCATGTAGCGGGGGTGCACCCGGGCGAAGCGCTGCGGGATGGCCTCGTACACCGCCATCGACAGCGTTCCGCGTGCCGTCGGCAGGATCGTGGTCTGCGTCGAGGACAGCGCAGAGATCGACACGGTGAGCATCAACAGTGCGGACACCACGGTCCCGGCCACCGGATCGCCGAGGATGGTCAGCACGTCGTCGGCGTTCTCCTCGTTCTTCAGGCCGATGCCCTCGGTGCCGAAGCCGGCGAAGGACTGCACCGCGAAGGCGACGAGCACGTAGGTGCACACCAGGATCAGCGTGGTGATCACCGCGGCGATGCCCGGGGTGCGGCCGGGGTCCTTGGTCTCCTCGCCGACGGCCAGGCAGGCGTCCCAGCCCCAGTAGATGAAGATGCACAGGATGACCGCCGCGGCGATGGACGAGGAATCCAGGCCACTTGGCCACAGCCATGACAGCGACGGGCTGATGGCCTGTTCGCCCGCACTGCCGGCGAACACCCGCACCAGTGCGAAGATGCTGACACCGACCAGGACGACGAACTGGATCCCGATGAGCACGTTCTGAATGCGTTCGGAGAGAACGATTCCCCGCGCGCTCACCGCCGTCATGGCGAGGATGAAGAAGCAGCCCAGCAGCACCTTGGCGGTCAGGCTGTCGGCGAGCGTGTTGAAGAAGTTGTCCTCGGCACCGCCGGTGAGTGTGCCCAGGAAGCGGTAGAGGTAGATGGCCGCCACCTCGGCGACGTTGGCCAGCACGATGATCGCCGACACCGCGAGACCCCACCCGCCGATCCAGCCGATCCACGGGCCGAATGCCTTGGTGCCCCAGGTGAAGGTGGTGCCGCAGTCCGGCGTGTCCTGCGACAGTTCCTTGTAGGCGAAGGCGACCAAGAGCATCGGGATGAACGCCAGCACGAACATCGCCGGCGCCTTGTCCCCGACGGCCAAGACGACAAAGCCGAGGGTGGCGGCCAGGCTGTACGCCGGCGCGACGGCGCCGAGGCCGATGACGATGTTGCCGACCAGGCCAAGGGCCCCCGCCTGCAGCCCCTTGTCGCCGACAGCCGAGGTCGGCGGTTCCTTGATTGCCATGCCGGAAATATACGGTTTCGATGGTCTATGCGGGCGGATACAACGGAATAGTTTTCTTCCGGGTAACACAGCAACGGAATCGGTTGTCCGAGCATCGATGTCTCACGCGAATCGAGTGCGGCGTCCCATGATGCCGCCGGTCACCACTACGTGCAGCAGCTGGGGTCGAGTACGACGCAGAGTGCTTGCAGCGCTTCACTCTTGACTCGATGGAACACGTTCATGCCGCGCCGGTCGGAGATCACCAGGCCCGCATTGCGCAACTGCCCGAGGTGATGGCTGACGGTGGACTCGCTGAGACCGAGCACCGTGGCGAGGTGACCGCTGGTCTCCTCGCCGTTGAACAGGTACGACACGATCTTCACCCGCATCGGGTCGGCGATCGCCTTGAGCCGCATCGCGACGGCGAGGGCGTCCTCGTCGCTGATCGGGCCTGCGGCCACCGGGGCGCAGCACACCGGGGCCGACATGTCGATGACGGGAAGCGCTTTGGGCATGCGATCCATCATGCCATCGGTCTTGACATATATCAAAAAGGTGGCATTCTGAGTTCACGCGTCAGTTCGATATATGTCTCATCCCTATGGAGGTCCATCATGTCCCGTGTCCAGCTGGCTCTCAACGTCGACGACCTCGACGAGGCGATCACGTTCTACTCCAAGCTGTTCAACACCACCCCGGCGAAGGTCAAACCGGGCTACGCCAACTTCGCGGTCACCGAACCGGCACTGAAGCTGGTGCTCCTCGAGAACCCCGGCAGGGGCGGCACCATCAACCACCTCGGCGTGGAGGTCGCGTCGAGCGAGCAGGTGCACGCCGAGATCGCCCGATTGACCGACGAGGGGCTGTTCACCGACGAGGAGATCGGCACCACGTGTTGTTTCGCGACCCAGGACAAGGTCTGGGTGACCGGACCGGCCGGGGAGAAGTGGGAGGTCTACACCGTGCTGGCCGACTCCGACACCTTCGGCACCAGCCCCAAGCACCTCGACGAGGCGGGCGAGGCGCAGGGCGCGGTGTGTTGCGGCGGCGCGGCGGCATCCGACGCCGACCAGCCGGCCGCCACCACATCCTGCTGCTGACCCCGCACGCACAGGCAGCGCCGGTTGCCCACCATTCAGCGGGTGACCGGCGACTGCCATGTCGGAAAGCCGCGAGCCAACGGCCGCTCGAGCTGGTCGACTGGCCTGATGACACAACAGGTTCGGCCGCACTGGCCGGCGGTGTTCAGCATCGCGGCGGGCATCTTCGTGATCGTGACCACCGAGATCATGCCGATCGGGCTGCTGGTGCCGATCTCGGGCGCCTTCGCGGTGTCGACCGGAACCGCCGGACTGATGATGACCGTGCCGGGTCTGGTCGCCGCGGTGGCCGCACCTGTCGCGACGGTGGCGACGGCCCGGGTGGACCGCCGGACCATGCTGGTCGTGTGGACGGTCACCCTCGTCGGGGCGAACGTGGTGTGCGCGCTGGCGACCTCGTTCTGGATGCTGCTGGCGGCGCGGGTGCTCGTGGGGGTCGTCATCGGCGGATTCTGGTCCATCGGTGCGGGTCTGGCGGGCCGCCTGGTCGGCGAACACAGTGTGCCGCGGGCGACCTCGACGATCTTCCTCGCCGTCCCGCTCGGCTCCGTCGTCGGAGTTCCGTTGGGCACGTTCATCGCCGGCGTCGCGGGCTGGCGCGCGACCTTCGCCGTCCTCGCGGTGGCGACGGCGCTGGTGTGCGGCGCACTGTGGGCGACGGTGCCATCGCTGACACCGCGGCAGGTCACCCGTCCCGCGGTGCTCGCCGCGCTGCTCGCCCGCACCGAGGTGAGGATCGGCCTGCTGGTGACCGTGCTCGTCGTGGTCGCGCACTTCGGCGCGTACACCTACGTGTCGGCATTCCTGGACGAGGTCACCGGAATGGGTCTGACGACGGTCAGCGCGTTGCTCCTCGGCTACGGCGCGGCGGGGCTGGCAGGCAACCTGGTCGCGGGCTACACGATCCGGCGCCACCTGCGGGCCACCTTCGCGACCGCAGCGCTGCTGATCGCGGTCGCGACGCCGGCGCTGACGGTGTTCGGACACGACCTTGCCGGCGCCGCAGCGCCGCTGCTGCTCTGGGGATTCGCCTACGGCGCCGTGCCCGCCTGCTCCCAGTCACTGCTCGCGCGGGGCAGCGGTGGCGCCGACGAGGCGGCCACGGTGCTGTTCACCAGTTCGTTCCAGGCGACGATCTGCCTCGGCGCGATGCTCGGCGGGGTCGTGGTGGATCACGCGTCGCTGTCACTGCTCATGGTGCTCGCCGCGGCGACGGCGCTCGGTGCGGTCGCAGTGCTGACCACCACCGGCCGGCATGCGCGAGCGGCTCTCGGCAGCCCGGTCCGGTAGCGGTGCTCAGCGTCGACGGTCATCGTCACCGCGGCCCCGCCGATCGTGGCGGTGCCGGTCGCGACGTCCGACGGCGAAACACATCCGTTCCGCGGGGCCGGGATCCGGCACGTCACCCACCCGGCCACCGGTCCGAAGCGCACGATCACAGAAGCGTCCGTCGTCGTCCTCCGTCATGGGTCGAAGCATCGCGGCTGCGGTGTGAAATTGCGTGAGTAGTCCACTACTCGACCGGAGCCGGCGGACTTACCCTTGGGGCGTGACCACCGCGGAGCGCACCCTGGACTTCGAGCAGGCACGCCCTCACCTGCTCGCGGTCGCCTACCGGTTGACCGGCTCGGTGGCCGACGCCGAGGACGCGGTGCAGGATGCATGGCTGCGTTGGGATGCGCTGGGGGAGGGGCGCGTCCGCATCGCCGACCCGAAGGCCTGGCTGACGACGGTGGTCAGCCGCATCGGCCTGGACCGCCTGCGCTCGGCCGCCCGGCGGCGCGAGACCTACGTCGGCGAGTGGCTGCCGGAACCCGTCGTCACCGGATTCGGTGACAACGACCCGCTCGCCGCGGTGGTCGCCGCCGAGGACGCGCGATTCGCGGCGATGGTGGTGCTCGAACGGCTGACACCCGACCAGCGGGTCGCCTTCGTCCTGCACGACGGGTTCTCCGTGCCCTTCGGTGAGATCGGCGCCGTCCTCGGGACCACCGAGGCGTCGGCACGTCAGCTCGCGTCGCGCGCACGGCGCATCGTCGCCGACGCGAAGGCGCCGGACCGCGACCCGTCCCACGACGAGGTGGTGGGCAGGCTGATGGCGGCCATGGCATCGGGCGACATGGCCGCCGTCGTCGAGCTGCTGCACCCCGACGTCACGTTCACCGGTGACTCGAATCGCAAAGCGCCCACCGCCGCCCGCGTCATCCACGGCGCCGACAAGGTCGCCCGGTTCATCTTCGGGCTGGCCCGCCGCTACGGCCCGCGGTTCTTCGAGGCGGGACAGCTCGCGCTCGTCAACGGTGAGATCGGGCTCTACACCGAAGGTCTGGCCGCCGACGGTGAATGGCCGGAGATGGCGCCGCACATCCAGGCGGTCACCGTCCGCGACGGCAAGGTCTGCGCCATCTGGGATGTCGCGAACCCCGACAAGTTCACCGGCTCTCCGCTCCGTCGGTAGCCCACGGCACCCGGCAGGCGTCGCCGGAGTTGAAGCCCTGCTCGGTGATCCCCAGCGCGGAGTACATGCGGGCGCGCATGTTCTCCACCCCGATCTGATAGGTCAGCTCGATCACCCCGTCGTCGCCGAAGCGCCGCCGCAGATCGGCCACCTGCTCGTCGGTGATGGTGTGCGGGTCGGTGCTCATCGCGTCGGCGTAGGCGATCGCGGCACGCTCGTCGTCGGTGTAGCGCGGTGACGTCGCGTAGTCGTCGATCTCCTTGAGCCGGTCGACGTCGAGGCCGTCGAGGCGCTGCAGCATGGCGCCGAAATCGACGCACCAGGAGCAGCCGACGGTGCGCGCCGTCCAGAACACGGCGAGCTCGCGGACGCTGGCCGGCAGCTTTTTCGACCCCGATTGCAGCATGCCCTCGTGGACGAGGTTGGCCAGCATCAGCCGCGGGTGGTGGGCAGCGACGGCGAAGGGCTCGGGCACCTCGCCGAAGCGGCGCCTGGCCGTCCGGTACATCAGCTTGGTCAGCAGTGACGCGCGCTCGGGGGTGACGGGTTCGATGCGTGATGTCGAATGATTCGTGGTCATACCCATCAGACGAGACAGCCCGCCGGAGTGTGACAGGGAATTCGGCCATCGAGTACTCGAATCGGCCGATCGCGGGTAGAAGTCAGGGGTGACTGACAACACGACGGCGCTGCCAAGCCGTGGGTCGATCTACCGGGCGCACCTGCGATCGACCGCAGTCGTCGCGATCCAGCTCGTCGCTGTGGCCGCGGCGCTGTGGGGTCTGGCGTGGGTGGTGGGCAAGACATGGGTCGTCCTTCTGCCCGTCTTGCTGGCCCTGATCGTGTGCACCGTGCTGTGGCCGCCGGTGCGCTGGCTGCGCAACAGGGGCGTGCCCCCGGCGGCGGCGGTCGCGGTGGTCCTGCTGATCGCAATGGGCGTGATCGCCGGCGTGATCGCCGCGGTTGCCCCTGCCATCGTCGAGCAGTCCACGGAGCTGGCCGAGCAGGCCTCGGCCGGCGTGGTGAAGATACAGGACTGGCTCGGTGGGCCGCCGCTGAACATCAGTGAGGCGCAACTGAACTCGGCTGTCGCCGCCGTCACCGACCGGCTGAACTCGAGTAGCGCGCAGATCGCGTCCGGGGTGTTCACCGGCGTCGGCGCCGCCACGTCGGCCCTGGTGACCGTGTTCACCACCCTGGTGGTGACCTTCTTCCTGCTCAAGGACGGCCCGCGCTTCGTCCCCTGGCTGCGCGGCATCGTCGGCAGGCCCGCTGCGCCCCATCTGGCGGAGATCCTGGAACGCGTGTGGGTGAGCCTGGGCGGATTCATCCGCACCCAGGCACTGGTGAGCCTCGTCGACGCGGTGCTCATCGGGATCGGGCTGGTGATCGTGGGGGTGCCGCTGGCCTACGCGCTCGCGATCATCACGTTCATCGGCGGCTTCGTGCCGATCGTCGGCGCCTTCGTCGCAGGCGGCCTCGCCGTGCTGATCGCCCTGGTCTCCAACGGTCCGGTCGACGCGCTCATCGTGTTGGGCATCATCCTGGCCGTGCAGCAGTTCGAGGGCAACGTCCTGCAGCCGTGGTTGCAGTCGAAGTCGATGAAGCTGCACGCGGTGATCGTGCTGCTGGCGGTGACGCTGGGCGCGTCGACGTTCGGGGTGGTCGGTGCGTTCCTGGCGGTGCCGGTGGCCGCCACGGTGGCGGTGGTGATCCGCTACTACGGCGAGCAGGTCGGCAGGCAGGCCGGCGAGGACCCGCCCGAACCGCAACCCGAACCCGAGCCGGAAGAGGAACCCGAGCCTGCTGAGTCCTGACTTTCGAGCGCCGAACGTGAGCTAGTGCGCGAGAATTCCGCCGGAATTGACGAACAAGCTCACGCTCGGCGGAGAGGGTCAGCGCGCGAACACCGTCTCGGACAGCATGCGCCTGCACCACCGCTGATAGGTGTCGACGTCCCAGCCGCAGGCCGTCAGTCGCAGATACGTCTCGGTGCTACCCACCGCTGCGAACCCCAAGACGAGCTCGTCGAACGGGACATCGGTCCGCAGCCACCCTCGGTCGTGATAGGCCTCTAGCACACGCCGTTGCTGAAGGGTCACGCTCGCTATCAGGTTCCGGCGGTAGCGGTCCAGCTCCGGATCGGCATGCGCGGCCCCGATCAGCGCCTCCGCAAGACGCGCGCTCCTCTGATGCACGCGCGTATGCGCCCTGACGAGCATATCGATCGCCTCGTCGCGATCTCGGGCGGCGACGAGCGCCCGTCCGACCTCCAGGTTGAGGATGTCGTCCTCGCCCGAGATGCCGAAGGCCGCGTGCTCGATCGCGGCGATCAGCAACGCGGCTTTCGGGCCCTGTCCCTGAACGGTCTCGGCAGACACCCCGGCCGCTGCGGCGATCCTCGCGAGTGTGGTGCGCGCGTAACCATCCGCGGCGAACAACTCCGCGGCGGCTTCGAGCACGCGCGCGCGGGTCGCCTCGGCCTGCTGTTGGCGCAGTTCGGAGCGGTAAGCGCGGGGCGCAGATATTGACTTAGGTGACACAGTAATGAATACTACATGACTGTAGTCAGGGGGCTGCCATGTCGTCCATCTTCATTGCGAGCGTGCCAGCGCACGGTCACGTCACGCCGCTGCTTGCCGTCGCCCGACATTTCGCCAAGCGAGGTGACGACGTCCGGTTCCTCACCGGCGCGCGATTCGCCGCCAGGATCACCGCGACGGGGGCGTCGGCTCTGGTGCTGCCCGTCGAGGCCGACTACGACGAGTCGTTGCTCGACAGCTTCCCCGAACGTGCCGCGCTCAAGGGCATGAAATCCACCGCTTTCGACGTCGAGCATGTCTTCGCCCGTCCCGCGAAAGCGCAATATGAAGCGCTCGCCGAGGCACTCAAGGCGCAGCCCGCCGACGCGGTGCTGGCCGAACCGGTGTTCCTCGGCGCGGCGTTCCTGCTCGCGCACCGGTGTCCCGACCGTCCTGCGGTCGTCATGTGCGGGGTGCTTCCCCTGTGCATCGACAGTCGCGACACCGCGCCCTTCGGGTTGGGGCTTCCGCCGGCGCGATTCCTGAACCGACCGCGAAACACCGTGCTGGCCGCCGTGACCCGCCGGATCCTGCGACAGCCCTACCGGACGATCGATGACCTGCACCGCCAAGTCCACGGCGTCCCCATGGCGGGCACCTTCACGAATTGGGGACGCCGAGCCGATGCGATAGTTCAGTTCAGCGTTCCGTCGTTCGAGTACCCGCTGAGCGACGCACCCCCCGAACTCCACTTCGCCGGACCGCTGTCGGCGACCGGGTCGCACGCTGCGCTTCCCGACTGGTGGTCCGATGTCGACGGAACCCGTCCCATCATTCACGTCACCCAGGGCACGGTCGCCAACATCGATTACCGGCAGGCCATCGCGCCGACGCTCCATGCGCTCGCGGACGACGATGTGCTGGTGGTCGTCACCACCGGTGGCCGGCCACTGGACACCTTGCCGCCGCTTCCGGCCAACGCCCGCGCGGCGACGTATCTGCCGTACGACGAATTGCTGCCCCGCACAGCCGTTTACGTGACCAACGGCGGCTACGGCGGAGTCCAGTACGCCTTACGCTACGGCGTGCCGATCGTCGCGACAGGCGGCAAGGAGGACAAGCCGGAGGTCGGCGCCCGTGTCGCATGGTCCGGCGCCGGACGGCGCATCAAGAGTGAGCGTCCCAGCCCACGGGCCCTGAGGCGCGCCATCTTGGCCGTGCTGACCCAGCCGCGCTATCGCGAAGCCAGTAGGCGTATTGCTGCCGACATGGCCGCAGCGCCAGGGTTCGACGGCCTGACCGCCGTGGTCGACAGGCTGACGAGCATCGGTTCGGAGCGCCGAACGTGAGCTAGTGCGCGAGAATTCCGCCGGAATTGCCACACGAGCTCACGCTCGGCGGAGATGCCTAGCGGGCGAACATCAGTGCGCGCTTGACCTCTTGGATCGCCTGGGTCACCTGGATGCCACGCGGGCAGGACTCCGTGCAGTTGAACGTGGTGCGGCAACGCCACACCCCGTCCTTCTCGTTGAGGATGTCGAGCCGCTCGGCGGCCGCCTCGTCACGGCTGTCGAAGATGAAGCGGTGCGCGTTGACGATCGCGGCCGGTCCGAAGTACGAGCCCTCGGTCCAGAACACCGGGCAGCTGGTGGTGCAGCAGGCGCACAGGATGCACTTGGTGGTGTCGTCGTAGCGGGCGCGGTCGGTCTGGCTCTGGATGCGCTCGCGGGTGGGCGGATTGCCGCTGGTCACCAGGAACGGCTTGACGGCGCGGTAGGCGTCGAAGAACGGCTCCATGTCGACCACCAGGTCCTTCTCCACGGGCAGCCCGCGGATCGGCTCGATGGTGATGGTCAGCTGCTTGGACGCCTTCTTGGGCAGCATGTCGCGCATCAGCACCTTGCACGCCAGCCGGTTCACGCCGTTGATCCGCATGGCGTCGCTGCCGCAGACGCCGTGCGCGCACGACCGCCGGAACGTCAGCGTGCCGTCGAGGTACCACTTGACGTAGTGCAGCAGGTTGAGCAGCCGGTCACTCGGCAGGCAGGGCACCCGGAAGCTCTGCCAGCCGGCGGCGTCCGGGTCCTCCGGGTTGAAGCGGGCGATCTTGAGCGTCACCATCACCGCACCCTCCGGCACGGGCGGTGTGGTGGCTTCGTTCTTCTCGATTGCGGGCGCGCTCATCAGTACTTCCGCTCCATCGGCTCGTAGCGGGTCTGCACCACCGGCTTGTAGTCCAGCCGGATGTCGCTGAGCAGATCCTCTCCCTGCTTGTACGCCATGGTGTGGCGCATGTAATTCGTGTCGTCGCGGTTCGGGTAGTCCTCACGGGCGTGGCCGCCGCGGGACTCCTTGCGGTTGAGCGCGCCGACCACGGTGACCTCGGCCAGCTCGAGCAGGAAGCCCAGCTCGATGGCCTCGAGGAGATCGCTGTTGTAGCGCTTGCCCTTGTCCTGCACCGTGATCCGGCCGTAGCGCTCCTTGAGGCCGTGGATGTCGGTGAGCGCCTGCTTGAGGGTCTCCTCGGTGCGGAACACCGCGGCGTTGTTGTCCATCGACTGCTGCAGTGCCCCGCGGATGTCGGCGACACGCTCGTTGCCGTGCTCGGACAGGATGTCGCCCACCCAGCCGACGACCATGTCCGCCGGCTTCT
The DNA here is from genome assembly GCF_030519285.1 of Mycolicibacterium arseniciresistens. NCBI lineage: Bacteria > Bacillati > Actinomycetota > Actinomycetes > Mycobacteriales > Mycobacteriaceae > Mycobacterium > Mycolicibacterium arseniciresistens. The sequence continues at coordinate 16,335 of NZ_JAUMSQ010000098.1, read as the reverse complement.
CCGGCATCTCGACGAAGTCGTGGCCCGCCGCGTAGTTGGCCGCGGCGATGCCGGCGCGGCGGCCGAACACGTTGATATCGAGCAGCGAGTTGGTGCCCAGCCGGTTGGCGCCGTGCACCGAGACGCACGCACACTCGCCTGCCGCGTAGAGGCCGGGGATGACGCTGGTGTTGTCGCGCAGCACCTGGCCGTTGACGTTGGTCGGGATGCCGCCCATCACGTAGTGACAGGTCGGGTAGACCGGCACCAGTTCGGTGACCGGATCCACACCGAGGTAGGTGCGGGCGAACTCGGTGATGTCGGGCAGTTTCGCCTCGAGCACGTCGGCGCCGAGGTGGCGCACGTCGATGTAGACGTAGTCCTTGTTCGGCCCGGCGCCGCGGCCCTCGAGCACCTCGAGCACCATCGACCGCGCGACGATGTCGCGGGGTGCGAGGTCGACGATCGTCGGCGCATAGCGCTCCATGAAGCGCTCACCCTCGCCGTTGAGCAGTCGGCCGCCCTCGCCGCGCACCGCCTCGGAGATCAGGATTCCCAGCCCGGCAAGGCCCGTCGGGTGGAACTGGTGGAACTCCATGTCCTCCAGGGGAAGTCCCTTGCGGAAGATGATGCCCAGCCCGTCGCCGGTGAGGGTGTGGGCGTTGGACGTCGTCTTGTACATCCGGCCCGACCCGCCGGTGGCGAACACGATCGCCTTGGCGTGGAAGACGTGGATGTCACCGGTGGCCAGCTCGTAGGCGATCACCGCGTTGGCCACCGGACCGCCGGGAGTCTCGGTCAGCGAGATGTCGAGTGCGTAGAACTCGTTGAAGAACTCGACGTCGTGCTTGACGCAGTTCTGATAGAGGGTCTGCAGGATCATGTGGCCGGTGCGGTCGGCGGCGTAGCAGGCCCGCCGCACGGGCGCCTTGCCGTGGTCGCGGGTGTGGCCGCCGAACCGGCGCTGGTCGATGCGGCCCTCGGGGGTGCGGTTGAACGGCATCCCCATCTTCTCGAGGTCGAGCACCGCGTCGATGGCTTCCTTGCACATGATCTCGACGGCGTCCTGGTCGGCGAGGTAGTCGCCGCCCTTGACGGTGTCGAAGGTGTGCCACTCCCAGTTGTCGTCCTCGACGTTGGCCAGCGCGGCGCACATGCCGCCCTGCGCGGCCCCGGTGTGGCTGCGCGTCGGGTAGAGCTTGGTCAGCACCGCCGTGCGGGCCCGCGGACCGGCCTCGACCGCCGCGCGCATGCCCGCGCCGCCTGCCCCGACGATGACGACGTCGTAGCGATGTTCCTGGATCATTTGAGGCTCCCGATCATGAGATGTTCGCGTCGAACGTCACCAGCACGTAGGTGCCGAGCACCAGCGTGAACAGGATCGACAACGCGAGCACGGTGTTCAGCCAGAACCGGGTGGAGTCCTTGCGGGCGTAGTCGGCGATGATCGTGCGCATGCCGTTGCCGCCGTGCAGTTGCGCCAGCCACAGCAGCAGCAGGTCCCAGGTCTGCCAGAACGGGGACGACCAGCGTTCGGCGACGTAGTTGAAGTCGATGCGGTACACGCCGTCCTCCCACATCAACATAATGAAGAGGTGGCCGAGCGCGAGGAAGACCAGCACGATGCCGGAGAACCGCATGAACAGCCAGGTGTACTTCTCGAAGTTCGGCATCCCGCCGGCGCGGCGCGGTGCGCGCGGGTTGTCCAGCCCCGCGGGCCGGTCGTGGCTGCGCTGCATCACCGGGGCGATACCGCCACGGTCGCTGATGTGGTCGTAGGGGTTCTCGCCACTCTTCTGCTGACTCACAGGAATCGCTCCGCCATGTGCATGCCGATGACGCCCAGCGAGGCGATCATCACGGTGAGGAAGACGCCGGCCACCACCCACAGCATCTGCCGCTGATAGCGCGGGCCCTTGGCCCAGAAGTCGATCAGGATCACCCGGATGCCGTTGAGTGCGTGGTAGAGCACCGCGGCGACCAGGCCGATCTCCATCAGGCCGATGATCGGCGACTTGTAGGTCTCGATGATCTCGTTGTAGGCCTGCGGGCTGACGCGCACCAGCGCGGTGTCGAGCACGTGGACGAACAGGAAGAAGAAGATCGTCGCGCCCGATATGCGGTGCAGCACCCACGACCACATGCCCGGGTCGCCGCGGTACAGGGTGCGGCGTTTCGCCGGCTGTGACCGCGGCGCGGCTATGTCCGTATCGGGTGATGTCGCGGTACTCATGTGACCCTCCAACGCCATCGGTGGACGCCTGGGGCTCGGCCGTGAAATCCGGTCCCCAAACCTCGGGGCGACTCTAATCCCCTTTGTACTGACGAACGAACTAGCGTGGAGCCGTATGCCCCGATCAGAGGGGTGAAATTAGGGTGCCCTATCTGGGACTTCGGGTCACGGGACGAGGTGTTCGGAATGGATTCAGAAACGGCTCGGACGGCCCGGCATGACCGCTGAAATCGACTGGAACACGTTGCGCCGCAGGGCAATTTCTGTCTCGGCGCATGCCTATGCGCCGTATTCGGGTTTCCGGGTCGGTGCGGCGGCGCTGGTCGACGATCACCGCGTGGTGGCCGGATGCAATGTGGAGAATGTCTCATATGGCCTGGGTCTCTGTGCCGAGTGCGCTGTGGTCTGCGACCTCCATTCCAGCGGGGGCGGACGGCTTGTCGCGCTGTCATGTGTGGGCCCCGACGGCGAGGTGCTGATGCCCTGTGGGCGCTGCCGTCAGGTGCTGCTCGAGCACGGCGGACCGGGTCTGCTGATCGACCACCCTCGCGGCCCGCGATCGCTGGGCGAGCTGCTGCCCGACGCGTTCGGCCCCGACGACCTGGCCCGTAGGGAAACCCCGTGACCCAGTTCACATTCGATGCGCCGACCGTCATCCGAACCAAGCGGGACGGCGGCGTGCTCTCCGACGCGGCGATCGACTGGGTGATCGACGGCTACACCCGCGGCCGGGTCGATGACGGACAGATGGCGGCCCTGCTGATGGCGATCTTCCTGCGCGGGATGACCGACGCCGAGATCGCCCGGTGGACTGCGGCCATGGTGGCCTCGGGAGAGCGGTTCGACTTCACCGGGCTGCGCCGCGACGGCAGGCCATTGGCGTTGGTGGACAAGCACTCCACCGGCGGGGTGGGCGACAAGATCACCATTCCGCTGGTGCCCGTCGTGATGGCCTGCGGCGGCGCCGTACCGCAGGCCGCAGGCCGCGGGCTCGGCCACACCGGCGGCACCCTGGACAAGCTCGAGGCGATCCCCGGCTTCACCGCCGAACTGTCCAAAGAGCAGATCCGGCAACAACTCTGCGACCTCGGCGCCGCGATCTTCGCCGCCGGCGACCTCGCGCCGGCCGACCGCAAGATCTACGCGCTGCGCGACGTGACGGGCACCACGGAGTCGCTGCCGCTGATCGCCAGTTCGGTGATGAGCAAGAAAATCGCCGAGGGCGCCCGGGCACTCGTGCTCGACACCAAGGTGGGTTCCGGTGCGTTCCTGCCGTCCGAGGACGAGGCGCGCGCGCTGGCCCGCACGATGGTCGACCTGGGCACCGCGCACGGGCTGGCCACCCGCGCGCTGCTGACCGACATGGACGTGCCGCTCGGCCGCGCCGTGGGCAACGCCGTCGAGGTCACCGAGTCGCTCGAGGTGCTCGCCGGCGGCGGCCCCGACGACGTCGTGGAACTGACGCTCGCGCTGGCCGCCGAGATGCTCGACGCGGCGGGACTGGACGGTGTCGACCCCGCCGAGACCCTGCGCGACGGCACCGCGATGGACCGGTTCCGCGACCTGGTCGCCGCGCAGGGCGGCGATCTGTCGGCGACGCTGCCGCTGGGCGCGCACACCGAGACCGTCACTGCGTCCCGCGGCGGCACGATGGGCCGCATCGACGCGATGGCGGTGGGCCTGGCGGTGTGGCGCCTGGGGGCGGGCCGTTCGGCGCCGGGGGAGCAGGTGCAGTTCGGCGCAGGCGTCCACGTCCACCGGAGGCCGGGCGAGCCGGTTGCGGCGGGCGAGGCGCTGTTCACGCTGTACACCGACACCCCGGAGCGGCTCGGGCCCGCCCTGGCCGAACTCGACGGCGGCTGGGCCGTCGGCGACACCGCGCCGCCGCACCGCCCGCTGATCCTCGACCGAATCACCTGACCGGACGGAAGATGGAGCCATGACGACGACCGGACCGCTGCCGTTGACGCTCGACAACATCCGGCAGGCACCCAAGGCGCTGTTGCACGACCATCTCGACGGCGGCCTGCGGCCCGCCACCGTGCTGGACCTCGCCGGCCAGTACGGGTACGCCGACCTGCCCGCCGACAACGTCGACGACCTGGCGAACTTCTTCCGCACCGCCGCGCACAGCGGGTCACTGGTGCGCTACCTCGAGCCGTTCGCCCACACCGTCGGGGTGATGCAGACCCCGGAGGCACTGCACCGCGTCGCCTTCGAGTGCGTCGAGGACCTGGCGGCCGACAACGTGGTGTACGCCGAGGTCCGGTTCGCGCCCGAACTGCATATCGACGGTGGGTTGTCGCTCGACGCCGTCGTCGACGCGGTGCTGGCCGGCTTCGCCGACGGTGAGAAGGCGGCCGCCGCGGAGGGCCGGACGATCACCGTTCGGTGTCTGGTCACCGCGATGCGCCACGCGGCCCGGTCGCGTGAGATCGCCGAGCTGGCGATCCGCTTCCGCGACAGGGGAGTCGTGGGATTCGACATCGCGGGCGCCGAGGCCGGCTACCCGCCCACCCGTCACCTCGACGCGTTCGAATACATGCGGGGGAACAACGCGCGCTTCACCATTCACGCGGGGGAGGCGTTCGGACTGCCGTCGATCCACGAGGCCATCGCCTTCTGCGGCGCCGACCGGCTCGGCCACGGGGTGCGGATCGTCGACGACATCACCGTCGCCGACGACGGGTCGGTGCGGCTGGGCCGGTTGGCGGGGCTGTTGCGCGACAAGCGGATTCCACTCGAACTCTGCCCCAGCTCCAACGTGCAGACCGGCGCGGTGAACAGCATCGCCGAGCACCCGTTCGACCTGCTGGCGCGGTCACGGTTCCGGGTGACCGTCAACACCGACAACCGGCTGATGAGCGACACCACGATGAGCGACGAGATGCTGCGCCTGGTCGAGGCATTCGGCTACGGCTGGAGCGATCTCCTGCGCTTCACCATCAACGCGATGAAGTCGTCGTTCATCGCGTTCGACGAGCGGCTGGCGCTCATCGACGACGTCATCAAGCCGCGCTACGCGGTCCTCGTCGGCTAGTCGAGGACGCGGCTGATCGCGGCGGCGAACTCGACGGGGTGGCTCATGAACCCGACGTGTTCACCCGGAAAGATCACCGGCTGCGAGCCGAGCAGCTCCGCTAGCGCCGTCGACGTCCGGTGTGTCACCAGGCGGGCGGATTCGGCGCCGATCCCGACAACTACCCGGGCCGCCCGCAGCGCCTCGATGTCGGGCAGGTAGCGGGTGGTGGCCTGCAGTTCGTGGGCGAAGAACCGGGTGGCCTCGCGTGCCTCCTGCTCGGACGGATCTGATTCGGCGGCGGGGCCGTCGCCGGGTTCGGCGGACATGTCGAAGCCGGCGTTGACCATGAACGCGTACCAGGCGGCCTGCGGGCCGTCGGAGTGGAAGGTCGCGACGATTGCGTCGGTGGCGGTCCGTTGTGCGTCGGCGTCGGGCAGCAGCTCGAGCAGCGGCGGCTCGTGCGCGATGAGCGTTCGCACCCTGCCCGGGTACCGGGCCGCCAGCGCCAGGCCGGTCACCGCGCCGCCGCTGGAACCGACGACGTCCGCCGATGCGACGCCCAGGTCGTCGAGGATGGCGACGAGGTCCTCGGCCCGCAGTTCCGGTGTCGATTCCTGCCGCGGATCGGCGATCGTGCTCGCACCGAAGCCGCGCGGGTCGTAGGTGACGACGGTGTGGTCGCCCGCCAGCGCGTCGGCGACCGACGCGAACTCGGCGGAGGCCATCGGCGAGCCGACGACGAGCACAACGGGCCCGGTGCCGCGCACCTCGTAATGCAGGGTGGCGCCGGAAACGTCGAGACGATGGACAGTGGCGTTGGCGAGGGGAGTCATACCGGGTAGACCGGCGTCGTCCCTGGAAGTCATCGCCGGGGCCGCTACTCCTCGCGCAGCCGCGACTCGACGAAACTCTCCAGCTCCTCCCACTGCGCCACGGCCTTGGCGTACGGCGGCTTCGGGCGGTCAGCGGAGTCGGGGTCGAGCGCGAAGGCGATCACCTTGCCGAGCGGCTGACCCGGCCCGAGCTTCTCCTCGACGGTGGTGTCCTCCGCGTACTGGCTGACGTCACGCAGCAGTTCGACGGCCAGCTCGAGCTGTTCGCGGTCCAGGCTGTCGGGTCCGTCGGCGATGTCGTCGGCGATCCCGCTCAGGACGTAGACGTTCTCGTCGCTGACCACGACCTCCAGCGAGCCGTCGGTGGCGGCGGTGCGGATGTCGTCGTACGTGGCCAGATCGGACAGGTCGTGGTCGTGCTCGTCGGCCAGGTAGCGGGCCAGCGACCGCTCGGAGCCGAACACGCTGATCCGGCCGTTGCGGCCGAGGAACACCGGCTCGTCGTCGAGGTAGCAGCGCAGCGTGAAGAACGTGCCCGACCGGGTCATCAGCCGGACCGGGTCGATGCCGACCTTGAGCCAGAAATCGTCGTCACTGCCGAGCACCAGACCGCCGGCCTGGTCCTCGAGTGCTTTGGTCTCCTCGACCTCGGCCTCGTCGTCATCGGTGTCGTCGTCGGCGGTCTCGACCGACGCCGCGGCGTCCTCCTCCTCCACCTCGGGCGCGGGCTCGAGCAGCTCGGCCCCGGCTTTCTCGGCGGCCGCGGAGTCGACGTCGGGGATGGTGACGATCTCGTCGATCGCGTCGAGGACGCCGTCCCAGCTGCGCCCGACCGCGGCCTCGATCTCGCCCCACCGCTTGCGTCCGGCCCGGCCGCTGAACGCCTCGGCGCCGCCGCCGAGGGAACCCACCACCGGGTTGCCGTTGAAGAACTTGGTGACCGCGGGCATGTCGCACACCGAGCCGATCGACGACACCAGCGCCAGCGTGGCGTGCAGTGCCTTCACCGACTCCTCGGTCGGCTTGTCGGCGACGACCTCGGGCACGCCGACGATGTCGTGCGTGCGGTCATCGGCGGGTGTGAACCGGTGCGCGTTGGCCTCGGTGAGCTTCGTCCAGGCCGGGTGATCGGTCAGGTCGTTCTCGGTGTTCGTCCGCACGAAGGCGACCAGGTCGGCCACCGACTCGAAGGCATAGAGATCGTCGCCCGCACCGAGGAACGCCTCCCATTCGTCGCCGGCGTCCCGCCAGCGAGGAGCCCACAGTGTGTACAGATCGCCCTTGGTCAGCCCGAGCCGAACCGGCACGATGTCAGCAGCCATGCGGCACAGCCTAACGACGTGCCCTGGCGGGTCGTGAGGCTCGTGCCGGGTAAGCGATCGAGGTCGGCGCGCAGAGCGTCGAGCAGGCGGGTCACGTCCTCCGTCCGCGCGGCGCCGCAGAGTGCCTCGACGGCACCGTCGAGCATTGCGGCGTGCGCCCGTGCCCGGGCCATCGTCGCCTCGAAGTCGTCCATGCCGTTCAGACGGCCGGTGAAACCGTCAGGTTCCGTGTCCTGCCGCCGACCCCGTCCTGATCGGACAACTAGTCTCGGCGATGCGCGTAGCTGTGACGGTCCACATGAAGGCGCCCGCGATGGACATCTGGAGTCTGGTGGCCGACGTCCGCAACACCGGGCGGTTCTCGCCGGAGGTGTTCGAGGCCGAATGGCTCGACGGCGCCGACGGCCCGGCAGTCGGTGCCCGGTTCCGTGGCCACGTCAAGCGCAACGAGATCGGCCCCGTCTACTGGGCGACCTGCCGGGTGACGGCGTGCGAACCCGGTCGCGAGTTCAGTTTCGCCGTGCTGCCGGTGACCGGGCGGTCAACAACTGGCACTACGCCTTCGCGCCGAACGGCGACGGGACCGACGTGACCGAGTCGTTCCGGACGATCGAATCGCGGTTCCTGCGGCCGATCGAGTTCCTCGGGTTCCCTCGCAAGCGCCGCAATCTCCGCGACATGCGCACCACCCTGGAACGCATGAAGGTCGTCGTCGAGGCCTGATCGCCATCGGCTGGGTGAGGCCGTCACGGATTGAAGAACAGACTCTGGAACCGCAGTGCGAGCCACGGACGGCGGCCCGCCGCTGAAATCCCACCTCGGAGCAGCGCGACGCGGAGCGGCATCCGTCCGTAGACGACAAGCAGATAGGTCACCGGGTCCGCAGAAATCACACAGTCCACCCGCCCACCGGCGGCACGCACCTCCGCCGTACCGTCGGCGACCCTAATGGCGTAGCGGGGGCCGCCGCGAAGCCGGATCTCGTACGTCAGCGGCGCACGGCGGGCCGCCTCGGGCCGCACGACCAGGGGCGACATCTCGGGGCACACCGTGCCCACGATCAGCCTGGCGTGCTCGGCGGAGATCGGCCACGGCCGGCCCATCCCGGTCGCCATGTCATATCCGTGCACTGTCAGTTCGCCCAGCGCGAGGGCGGTGAGACAGTCCGGGTTTCGGGTCCGGCCCGGGCCGTACCACGGTGTCTGGCATTTCAGCTGTGGATCGGCCGCCTCCAGCAGCTCCAACAACCGGTGAGCATTATCGGTGATCGACTGCGCCAGTCGACAGGCGTCGACGCGGTCGACCATGGCTATGGTGGCGCGGTTGACGGCCGCCAGCCGGGTGGGGAAGTCCGCATCGAGATATTGCTCCGGGGTCAGCGCAAGCATCTCTCCGGCGACCGCCGCGCTGAACCCGGCTAGCACGACGGACACGTGGGCCGCGGTCTCGGCGACCGTCCAGTCGGTTCCCGCCGCGGGGCACCTGATGTCGTCGGTCTCTCGCAACACCGCGGCGAATCGCTCGGCCGCCGCGCTGATCGCCGCTCGGGCGGCTGCCCGATCCAGTGCCACTACTGGCTCGGCGTGGATGTTCATGCTGCTCTCCTCAGGTCGGTGTGAGTCGACTATCGGACGTCGACCGTGCGAGAGCGTCGGTCAGAACACGTAGATGCCGGGGCTCGGTGGTCGCAGATCCGCGGTGCGCGGCGGGCGAACTACGCGTTTCCGCTGATGTTCGCAGTGCTCGGCCGCCTCATGCTGGCTAGCATGAGCGGAATCGAGCGACGGGCGGACACGCCTCTGAACTGGAGCGACCTGGGCGTGAGTGAGCTTCCGACCGGCACAGTGACCTTGTTGCTGGCCGACGTGGAGGGCTCGACACGGCTATGGCAGACCCAACCCGATGAGATGACGGCCGCTGTTGCACGGCTCGACCGCGTGGTGTGCGATGTCATCGCCGCTCATCGCGGTGTGCGGCCGGTCGAACAGGGCGAGGGCGACAGCTTCGTGGTCGCGTTCGCGCGGGCCAGCGATGCGGTGGCGTGCGCCGTGGAGTTGCAGCGGGCGCCGCTGGCCCCGATCAGGCTGCGCATCGGCCTGCACACCGGGGAGGTGCTGCTGCGCGACGAGGGCAACTACATCGGTACGACGATCAACCGGACCGCACGGCTGCGCGATCTGGCCCACGGCGGGCAGACCGTGCTGTCGGGCATCACCGAAGATCTGGTGCATGATCGGCTGCCGGCCGATGCTTGGCTGACCGACCTCGGGTCGCATCAGCTGCGTGATCTGCCCCGCCTCGAACGCGTGGTGCAGCTGTGCCATCCCGATCTCCGCAACGATTTCCCGCCGTTGCGAGCTCCGGGAACCGTTGTGGCGCAGCATCTGCCGGTGCAGTTCACGAGTTTCGTGGGCCGTGAAGCCGCGATCAGCGAAGTGCGGCACATCCTGGCCGAACACCGGCTCGTGACGCTCACCGGAGCAGGCGGTGTCGGCAAAACGCGGCTGGCGGTACAGGTGGCAGCCGGAGCCGCTGGTGGATTCGACGGCGGGGTGTGGTTGATCGATCTGGCACCGATCGCCGACCCTGACCTGGTGCCGGTCGCGGTCACCCGCGCGTTTGGCCTGCCCGACCAGCAAGGCAGCTCCACGATGGATGTGCTGCTGCGATTCGTGGGAAACCGCCGGATTCTGCTGGTGCTGGACAACTGTGAGCACTTGCTGAACGCTTGCGCGGCGTTGGTGGCCGGCGTCCAGGGCCATTGCGCTGCAGCGACGATCATGGCGACCAGTCGTGAGCCGCTCGGGGTGGCCGGCGAGGTGAGTTGGCGGGTCCCGTCGCTTTCGCTGGCTGACGAGGCAATCGAGTTGTTCGCCGACCGTGCGCAACGGGTCCGCCCCGATTTCCGACTCACCGACGACGTCGCCGGCATAGCGGTCGAGATCTGCCGCCGCCTCGACGGCGTGCCGCTCGCGATCGAGCTGGCCGCGGCGCGAGTGCGCGTCATGTCGCTGATCGAGATCCGAGACAGCCTGCATGACCGCTTCCGGCTGCTGACCGGGGGCGCACGCACCGCGGTGCGCCGCCAGCAGACCCTGCGCGCCTCGGTGGATTGGTCGCATGCGCTGTTGACTGAGCCCGAACGGGTGGCGTTCGCTCGGCTGGCGGTGTTTGTCGGCGGGTTCGACCTCGACGCCGCGGAGATGGTCGCCGGTGGCGCCACCGTGGAACGCTTTCAGATCCTCGACCTCCTCACGCTGCTCGTCGACAAGTCCCTGGTGGTGGCCGAAAGCACGAGTGGCCGAACGCGATTCCGGCTGTTGGAGACGGTTCGGCAGTACGCGCTCGAGAAACTCGGCGAGTCCGGCCAGGCCCACAATGTTCGGACCCGTCACCGCGACTACTACACCGCCATGGCGGCCGGGCTCGACACCCCGGCCGGCACCGGCCATGAGCGGCGTCTCGAGCAGGTCGACACCGAGATCGACAACCTGCGGGCTGCGTTTGCGTGGAGCTGCGAGAACGCCGATCTGGAACTCGCGTCGCGGCTGGCGTCGTCACTGCAGCCACTGTGGCTTGCACGGGGCCGCATTCGGGAAGGGTTGACCTGGTTCGACGCCGCCCTCAGCGACCGAAACGGAGATCCTGAATCGGTGGCGCCGGCGGTACGCGCGCGAGCCCTCGCCGACAAGGCTTCGCTCAACGCGCACATGGGTGCCACCGACAGCATGGAGGATGTCCTGCGGGGCCTCGCGATCGCGAAGGAAGTCGACGACCCGGTCTTGTTGCTCCGGGTCCTGAGTGCCTGCGCCGGCATCGCGGTCTATGACCGCGAGATTGCCGAGCCGTACTTCGCCGAGGCGATCGCTCTGGCTCGCGCGACGGGTGACGGCTGGCGGCTCAGTCAGATTCTGGGCTGGCAGGCGTTCGGCCTGACCATGGAGGGTGATCCGGTCGCGATACGCGCGGCCGCCGAAGAAGGACGCGATGTCGCCGCCGCCATCGGTGACACGTTCTCCTCGCATGCGTGCCGTTGGTGTCTCGCTGTGGCGCAGGGGATGACCGGTGACGTCGCCGGCGCCGTCGCACAGTTGGGCGAGGTGGTCACCGACGCCGAGACGGCCGACGACGTGTACTGGCAATGCTGTGCCCTTTTCATGCAGGCACTCATGCTCGCCTGGCATGGGGAGCTGGTTGCGGCACGGGAGTCCGCCTCCGCGTCCGTCGAGGTCGCGGCGGGGCTCGGCGGGTACTTCCCGGGTCTGGCGTACGTCGGCGTCACTGCCGCGATGCTCGCCGCGGGCGACGTCGCCGCGGCGGACGATGCGATCGCGGCGGGCCTACCCCATCTGAGCCTTCAGCCCAAATTGGCTGCCATCTGGATTGCCTACGCGGCACAGGCGCCTTTCGCGCGAGGGGAACTGACCGCGGCCCGGCGTTTGGCCGATGACGCGGTCGCGGCGACGAGCGGCTTTCACCTGTCGCTGGCGCTGACCACACGGGCCGGCGTTGCCATCGTGCAGGGCGACCCCGAGCAGGCCGGCCGCGACGCCCACGATGCGCTTGCGACCGCCGCTGGTTGTGGGGCGTTCGGCGTGGTTCCTGACACTCTCGAGTGCCTTGCCGCACTCGCCGTCGGCGCAGGCAGTCACCGCGAGGCGGCGCGGCTGTTCGGCGCCGCAGACGGTATCCGGCAACGTGGGGGCCTCGTCCGCTTCAAGATCTTCGACGTCTTCTTCGAGCTGTCGTCGGCGGTGCTTCGCGACCAACTGGATGAGCAGGACCTTGAATCGGCATGGGCCGAGGGCGCCGCGCTGTCGACCGAAGAAGCGGTCGCCTACGCCCGGCGCCGTCGTGGCGAACGCAAACGCCCCAGCAGCGGCTGGGCCTCACTGACCCCCACCGAGCGCGATGTCGTACGACTGGTCAGCGAAGGGCTCGCCAACAATGACATCGCGAGAAGGCTCTTCATCTCGCCCCGCACCGTGCAAACACACCTCACCCACGTCTACGCCAAACTCGGACTCGCCTCACGCGTACAACTCGCGCAGGAAGCCGCCCGGCACGGCTGACCAATGTCGGCATCTGGATCGCCGACAGCTGCACCGGGTCGCCCGCCTCAGCGGGCGGTCAACAGGGTGCAATTCGACCGACCTCTGGATGCCGGCTCCTCCCGGTGCGTGGGCCAGGTGATGACATGACAGCGGCGCACCCTTTCGGCGCGAACCAACCCGCCTTCGCGACGCATCTAGGGCAGGCTGAAGCGATGACGGGAGCCGTCGACCTCATCGACGCGGTGGCTGCTCTGGGCGCAGTGCTGGGGCGGACGACGTTTCCGCTGCCGGCGCCGTCGGCATGGCCGGCGGAAACCGACCGCCGGGAGCTGGCCGGGCAGCTGGCCGACTACCTGATCCCCCGGCTGCGCACCATCGACGCCCCGCTGTTGGCGGTGGTCGGCGGGTCCACGGGCGCCGGGAAGTCGACGCTGATCAACTCGCTGGTCGGCGACGATGTGAGCCAGGCCGGTGTGCTGCGGCCAACCACCCGAGGCCCAGTGATCGTGTGTCACCCGTCAGACCTGGCCTGGTTCACCGATGACCGGATCCTGCCGCAATTGCCACGCTCGTCCGGGCCGGACGGCCTGCGCCTCGCGCCGCACCCGGGCATCGGGCCCGGCCTCGCGCTGCTCGACGCCCCTGACATCGACAGCGTCGTCAGCACCAACCGCGAGCTTGCGGCCACACTGCTGGCTGCCGCCGATCTGTGGATCTTCCTGACGACCGCCGCCCGATACGCCGACGCGGTGCCGTGGCAGATGCTTCACACTGCCCGCGACCGTGGCACCGCAATCGCCATAGTGCTCAATCGTTGCCCGCAGGAGGCGATCAGGGACGTGGCCGCGCACCTGTCGGACATGCTGGCAGCAAACGGTTTGGGTGACGCGCCGCTGTTCGTGATCGCCGAGCAGGGCTTACGCGCCGGGCGGTTGCGTGACAAGGCGACCGCACCCATCGGCTCGTGGCTGGCCAGTTTGACGGCCGACTCGGAGCAGCGGGCGGCGGTGGTGCGCTACACGCTCGACGGTGCGCTGCGCAGCCTGCCGCCACGGACGTACGCGCTGGCCGATGCGGCCGACGGACAGTTCGCGGTGCGCGCGCAGCTGGAGTCGTGCGTGTCCTCGGCGTACAGCAGCGCGCTTGCGAGGGTGGACGAGGCGGTTCGCGACGGCGCGCTGCTGCGCGGCGAGGTGCTGGCTCGCTGGCAGGACGTGGTCGGCACGGGCGAGTTCCTACGCAAGTTGGAGTCGCGGGTGGGGCGGGTCCGCGACCGGGTGGTGGCGGCGGTCACCGGGCGGTCCACTCCGATCGAGGAGCTCGGCGAGGCGTTGGAGACCGGCATCGCGACCGTGATCCGGGCCGCAGTCGAAGAGGCTGCTGAGTTGTCCTACGGCTGCTGGGCGCGGCACCAGGCCGGTGCACCGCTACTGACCGACGAGCTGGCCCGGCCGGCCCCCGGGCTCGGTGAGGCCGTCGAACGGCTGGTCCGTGACTGGCAGGAATACGTGCTCGAGCTGGTCCGTACCGAAGGCGCGTCGAAGCGGTCGGGGGCGCGATTGGCGTCGTACGGCGTCAACGGTGCCGGTCTGGTCGTCATGCTCGCGGTCTTCAGCCAGACGGCCGGACTGACCGGCGCCGAGATCGCGGTGGCCGGAGGCACCACAGTGGCGAGCCAGAAGGTGCTCGAGGCGATCTTCGGTGAGCAGGCCGTCCGCGGGCTGGCCCGACAGGCCCGTGACGAACTACTGGCCCGAGTCGACGGCCTCCTGCGCCAGGACGCCGCCCGATATGGCGACGTGCTGGGTGCCGCGTCGGCACTGGTGTCGGGTGACGAACTGCGAGCGGCCGCCGATCGCGTCGCGAGGGTGCTGCAGTGACGCTCGTCGATCGGCTGGCGGCGCTGTCGTCGGTGGTGGCCCTCGGAACCGGCCGGCTGCCCGACGAAGTCCTGAGGGATCTGCGCGACCTGGACCAGCGGGCGGGCAGCCGGCTGCGGTTGTCGGGTGAGTACACCGTCATCGCGCTGGCCGGAGCGACCGGGAGCGGAAAGTCCTCGTTGTTCAACGTCGTCGCCGGGGCCTCGCTTGCCGAGGTCGGTGTCCGGCGGCCGACCACTTCCGCCACCCAGGCTGTTGTCTTCGGCCCCGACGGCGCCACGGAACTGCTGGACTGGCTGGAGATCCGGTCCCGGCAGCACGGCGACGCGTCAGCTGCTCCGGAGCTCTCAGGGTTGGTGCTGCTCGACCTGCCCGACCATGACTCCACCGAAGTGTCACATCGGGCCGAAGTGGATCGGCTGGTCCGCCTCGTCGACGCCTTCATCTGGGTACTGGACCCGCAGAAGTACGCCGACGCAGTTCTGCACGACGATTACCTGCGCCCGCTGGCCGCACACCGTGACGTGATGGTGGTGGCCCTCAACCAGTCGGACCGGCTGCCCGCTGCCGACGTGGCTGCTTGTGTGCGAGACCTCGACCGCCTGCTGGCCGAGGACGGGCTGGGCGGCGTGCCGGTGCTCGCGACGTCAGCGGTGACACCGGATGGGGCCGCGCCGTTGCGAGAATTCCTCGTCGCGACCGTGGCGAACCACAAGGCGCGAACGGCGCGGGTGAGCGCGGATCTGGACACGGCGGCAGCACGGCTCGCGCCGCTGGTGCCGCCGCCCCGATCGGTGCCGGCCCTGCGGGACGCGGAGCGACGGCTGCAGAGCACCCTCGCCGGGGCCGCAGGGGTTCCCGCCGTGGTCGGTGCCGTCGGCCGCGCCTATGAGCGGCGGGGTCTCGCGGCGGTTGGCTGGCCGCCGCTGCGGTGGATGCAGCACCTGCGACCAGATCCGTTGCGCCGATTGGGAATAGGTCAGTCCAGCACGGGGGACGAAGTCCTTCGCCGGACTTCGTTGCCCTCGGCTTCCGCGGCATCGCGGGCGGGAGTGGACAGCGCCGTCCGCTCGCTTGCCGACACCGCGTCGAGCGGGCTGCCGGCGCCCTGGCCGCGAATGCTGCTCGAAGCGGCGAAGTCACGAGCCGGGGCGGTGCCCGATGCACTGGACCGGGCGGTCGGCGGTGCGGACCTCGGGACGAATCGGCCACCGCGGTGGTGGCGTCTGGTCGGGGCGGTCCAATGGGCGCTACTCGCTGCTGCAGTCGCGGGCGGCGTGTGGCTCGGGCTGCTCGCAGTACTGGCGTACCTGCAGATCGGTCTCGACGCGCCCTCACTCGGGCCGTTCGCATGGCCGACGGTGCTGCTCGTCGGAGGACTCGCGTCGGGATTGGCGCTCCGAGTACTGATCAGACCTTTCGTGGCCGTTGGGGCGGCCCGTCGCAGACGGCGCGCGACCGCCGAATTGAGCCGACGGGTCGAGGCGGTGGGCGAGGAGTTCGTCCTCTCTCCGCTGCGGGCAGAGTCGTCTCTGTACGGCGAGCTGTCCGCGGCGGTGCACCGGCTCAACCGTTGACGGCTCCATTTGCCGATGCTCACGCCGTCGGCCGCCAGAAGCCTTGAAAACCCTGACCCGCGTTGGTGGTTCGGATCGCCGACAACTGCACGGGGTCACCTGCCTCGATCATCGTGCCGTCGCCGACCACCATTGCCACGTGACCGTCCCAGACCGCCAGGTCTCCGGGCAGCAGTGAACCGGCGTCGACGGCCGCGCCGATGTCCTGTTCCTGGGCCAACCGCGGGATGTCCAGCCCCGCCTGCCCGTACGCCCACTGGGTGAGGCCGCTGCAGTCCAGGCCGACCCCCGGCGTCGTCCCGCCCCAGTCGTAGGGCACGCCGAGCTGGGTCAGCGCGTGGCGCACCGCGTCCGCGGCCACCTTGTTCGGCGCCATCGCGGTACTGCCGTCGGGCAACCGCACCGCCGCTCCCTCGCCGAAGGACCGGGCGTCCG
>NZ_JAUMSQ010000097.1:0-20130 GCF_030519285.1 Mycolicibacterium arseniciresistens | reverse complement strand
GGGTGGTGACCGGCACCGCCGCACCCGCAGGCACTCCGGCGGCCGCGCCCGTGCGGCGCGGCGGCCTGCTCAGCCGCTTCCGCCGTAACCGGTACTGACTACAGGTTCGTCGCCTCGTCGGCGAACGTCACGACGGAGATCGTCCCCGCGCGGTCCACGACGTACGCGGCGCTGCCGTCGGGGGCGAACAGGATCCGCTGTGGGTACTCGCCGAGGATCGGCTCCCCGACCTTGATCCCGGGCAGTACGGTCCCGGTTGCGGCGTCGATGACCGTCACTGAGGCGTCCGTCGGTTTGGTGACGTAGATCCGTGTGCCGTCCGGGCTCACCGCGATGTCGGAGCTCGTGAGACTCGAATACGCGGTCGGAGTGGTCGAGATGTCGGCTGCCAGCGTCGATGCCGTGCCGCCGGAGATCTTCACTACCGAGGTCGACGTCAGCTGAGGATTGATCTGCTGCGTCACAACGACGTACGCGGTTCCGCTGACTTTGTCGACGGCGACTCCGACGGGCCTGCCCCCCGTCACCGGCACTGTGCTCGCGGTACCACCGCTGATCACTGTGACGGTGCTGTCGGAGTAATTGGTGACGTAGACGGTGCCGTCGTTCGCGACGGCACCTTCGGCATAACGCTCGTCGTCGCCGTTGAAGTTCTCGACGACATAGGAACCGACTTCCTGGTTGCCGCTGGTGAGGTCGACGACGGACACCTCGAGGGTCGACGTCCCCACGCTCGGGTCGTAGATCCTGTTGAGCACGATGGCGTAGACGCTGCTGCCGTCGTCTTCGGCGAACAGGCTCACCGGCTGGCCGTCGCCGAATGTGATCGGCGTGCCTGCTGCGCCGCCGTTGTAGACGGCGACAGTTCCGTTGACGTCGTTGAGCACGTAGGTGTTCCCGTTGTCGTCCACCGCGACGTCGTCGGCATGCGGGTTGACCGCGTTCGAGTAACTGCCGGTTTCGTCACGCAGGATGATCGGATTTCCGTTACCGCCGACGTCGACCAGTTCCACGGTGTAGCCGGCTTGCGGATCAGCGATGTTTCCGGGCCGCAGAACGATCAGGCGCAGTCTGCCGTCGGGCCCTAGCGTGGCTCCCCGTAGCAGGGCGAAACCGTCGACGGGGTCCCGCGTCTCGGTGACTGCGGCCTCCGCCGGGCTGACCGTGACCGTGACGTCGGTCGAGTCGGTCCGCTGCCCGTCGCTGACGGTGATGACGAACGTCTCGGTGATCGGGTCGTCACTGGCGTACGCGTCCAGACGGGCCTGGCCGTCCGGGGTGTAGGTGACGGTGTAGCTGCCGTCGGCGTTCGGGGTCACCTTCACCCGCCCGTTCGCGGGTTGGGTGACGAGGACGCTGAGCGCGTCGCCGTCGACATCCGTGGCGCGCACGATGACCGGGACCGCACCGGAGTTCGGGTTGGCGCCCTGCACGCTCGTAGACGTGATCGCCGGTGCCGAGGGGTTCTCACCCGCGAAGAAGGACACGACAGTCAGCTGGTTGTTCAGGGTGCCCCCGGCTGCGGGCGACACGAGGTACTGATCGGTGAGGTAGATGTGATCCTCGGTGGCCACCACGTAGTCGAACGGCTGCCCGTCGGGGCTGCCGTCGGTGGCGGTGGTCAGCACGAACTGGCGGGAACTCGTGTCGATGATCGAAAGGTTGTCGGCGCCTGCGACATAGGCCAGGCTGCCGTCGGGGCTGAAGGCGACGCCGGTCGGCAGCGCTCCGACGGGCACGGTGGCGACCACGGTGTCCGTCGCGGTGTCGATGATGGAGACCGAGTTGGTGGTGGCGTTCACGACGTAGAGGTCGGAGTGGGTGGCGCCGGCCGGAGTCTTGAAGATGCCGTAGGGAGCGGCGCCGACCTGGATCGGCGCCCCGACCGGCTGGCCGTACCCCGCGGTGCCCTGCCTGACGTCGAAGACGCGGACGTTACCCGCGCCGACGTCCGTGACGTACAACTTGTCGCTGGCGACGACCAGTCCCGACGGGGTGTTGACTCCGGCGAGTGCGATCTGCTGGCTCGGCAGAACCTTCCCGTAGCCGTCGGCGTCGGCGGGGTCGATGTTGACGACGGAGACCGTCCGGTCGTTGTTGAGCATGTACAGCCGAGTGCCGGTGTCGTTGACGGCCAGGCTCTGGGGAAGGAAGTTCGTCTGCTTGCCGGTCTGGATCGTGTCGATGGCAGCCGTCGAAGGGTCGACGTCGACTTGGGTGTAGTTCTCGCTCGGGTCGTCCGCGTCGATCTCGAACACCCGCAGCGTTCCGCCGCTCTCGCTGACATAGAGTCGGCCGCCCGACGCCACCATGCTGACGGCGTTGCCGGTGGCAATGGGATTCGTGCCGGCCGCAATCGGATCCGTGTCGACGACCGTGTTCGTGGTGGTGTCGATGACGGTGATCGTGCTGTCGCGGTTGCTCAGCACGAACAGCCGGTCACCGTAGAGCACTGGCGACAGCGGTGCCGTGCCGACGGTGATCGCGTCGTTCTCGGTTCGCAGGCGCGCCTGGGTGATCGGCACGGTGATCGTGAACGTCTGCGCGTCAGTCCCTTCGCCCACCGTGATCGTGACGGTGTCTGTGGTGGGCGCCAGCGCGGCGGCCGCGAGGGTGTTGGTGGATCGCATGCCGCGGAACGCAGTGAGCGACCGGAAGGTCTGCGGCGCGGGCGGCTCCGCCGTGTAGCCGCCCACCCGGATGTTTGCATCGGGTACGTACTCAACAGTGAACTTGCGGGTGACCGTGTCGTATCCGGTGATCGTCGCCGTGCCGTAGGCGGTGTCGATCCGCCTGCCGATGTAGTCGTCGAGGTTGTTGCGGACCAGCTCGTCATTTTCCTCGGACAGCGGACCGACGGGCGTCGTCGCTTTACCGGTGACCGGATCGACGACCGTGTCGGGATCGACCGTCCCGGCTCCCGGTTGGACCGTGACGGTGATGGTCTGCGTCGTGGCCGTGTGTCCGCCGTCGGGACGGAAGAAAGCTGCCAGGCCGTGCAGGTGCCGCCCGTCGTCGGCGTCGCTGACCGTGACGGTGAAGCTGTCGGTGAAAGGCTCTGTCCCGTTGGCATTCCACGTCGTCGGGGGCGTGTACGTCCAATTGCCCTCATCGTCGACGACCACAGTGCCACCCTGTGCGCCGTCACTGTCCGTATACGTGAACTCGTCGCTGTCGTCGTCGTTCACGTCCACCGAACCGGTGACCACCGGAAGTCCCGAGGTGGGGTCTATCGATTGCCCCTGGGTGGAGGAGGTGATGGTCGGCGAATCGTTGAGCAAGCTCGTCTGCACCTGCCGGCGCACCCACGCGAGCACACCCCACAGCACCGGATTCTGCGGCGCCGGTTGGCCGGGGGCACCGGCGCCGAGGAACGGGGCCAACGCGGCTGACAGCACGCGCGTCACCACACTCAGTGGCGCTTGGACCGGTGCGGAGATCCGCTGCTGCTCGACGGACGTGATTCCGCTGACGATCGAGGCCTGCTGCTGCGGTCCCGCAACGAAATCAAGGCCGGCGGTGACCGTTTCGGGCACGCGCTGTATCGCGCCGTCCAGGGTCGTCGCCGTTGGCCGGTTCTCGCTGATCGCGGCGCTCACGCGGCGGGAGAACACTTGTGGCCCTGGTGTTCTGGTCGCAGATTGCGTCGCCGTGGAGGCGGGCAGCGCCGCGTCGGAAGGAGTGGTCGCCGAGCCGTTCGTCGCCGAACTCTGCGGAGCACCGGCTCCTTCGACCGGGTCGGACGGGTCGGGCGCCACCGGCTTGGTGCGGGTCGGCCGCACCCCGAGGCGCTGCGTCGAGGTGATCGCCTCACCGGAACTCTTCGCCACGTCCGTGACGATCTTTCGCACTGCGTCCGTTGCACGCTCGATGCGCTTCTCGATGCGCTTCTCGATCGCGTCGCGCTTCTCCTTCGCCGAGGTCGGCGCGTCATCCTGGCTCTCGTCCGACGTGTCGGTCTCGCTCTTCGACGAAGCCGCGGGTCCCGAGTCGGTCGACGTCGACGTCTCATCCGCCCACGCGACACCGGGAGTACTGGCCACCGCGACCCCGACGCCGAGCGCGACGGCGAGCGCACCGACCCGGCCGACGTACCTGGCGTACATCGTCGGTGATGCGGTGTACCCGGTAGTGCGTCGCTTCACGGCGTCCACGGTGCTCCCCTCAGTCGCCTTCGGGCTTTGTGGACGCACCGGTTGGTGTTCTCAGCTTGCTCTCAGGATCAGACAGAGCGTACGGCGTCGATGCCGCCGCACCTAGCCCTTACGGGCAGCTCCCGGACCGTGTCTTCGCGTTGTCAAAGACTTTGCCGTCATCGCCGAGCGACACGCCCGGCGAAAGTCCTGCTGAGGAGCATCGCGGTGTCGACCTGACCGATGGTGAACCGTCAACTATTCGATCCGCGAGCAGAAAGCCGAGGTCAAGATCGTTCTTCCGCCAGCTGGAGATCGCGCGAGCAACATCCGGTTGGCGCGCAGCGCGGACCGCGCCGAGATATTCGGTGACAGCTTTGCATCGTTGCTGCACGATCGATGGCGGAGCACTGGCTAGCAGTCGAGCCCGAGGTCCTTGCGGAACCGCTCCATTCCGTCGACCTTCTCGGCGAGTGACGCCTGCGGGCCGGCATAGAACATCCACGGCATCGTGACGATCCCGGTGATGCCCGCGGCCTCGGCCCGCGCGTAGTGCTCGGGGGTGAACGCGTCGGTGAGCGGGGTCAGGACGGTGAAGCCGTCCATCGACAACCCGTTGTCCGCGCGCAGTGCACGCAGCTTGTCCACCGAGGCGATGGCGCGTTCGGTCGAGATGAGGTCACCGATCCAGCCGTCGTGCCGGGCCGCCCGCCGCAGCGCGATGTCACTCAGTCCCCCGACATAGATCGGGATGTGAGGCGGCGTCGGTTCCATCTCCAGTCGTGGCGCCGAATAGAACTCACCGGTGAACTCGTTCCACCCGGGCTGCCACAACGTCCGGAACAGCTCGAGCATCTCGTCGGTGCGCTTGCCGCGCCGGTCGAACCGCTGCCCCATCAGCGTGAACTCTTCTTCGCACCAGCCCACCCCGACACCGAGTTCCACCCGCCCGTCGGCCAGATAGGCCGCCGTACCGATCGCCTTGGCCGCCGAATACGGATCCCGCATCGCCGGGATGTAGACCGTCGTGACGAAGCGCAGTCGTTCGGTGACCGACGCCAGCGCGCCCACCAGCACCCACGGGTCCGGCCAGTGGGTGAACGGCTTCCACCGCCTGCTGCCGTCGTGGGTGTAGGGGTACGGCGTCTTCAGCGTCTCCAGGTTCACGACGTGGTCGGGGATCCCCATGCCGTCATAGCCCAGATCATCAGCGGCCCTGGCGATCTCGATGATCTCGCGAGACTCCAGGAACGCCGAGCTGATGTAGAACCTCACCCGGCTTCCCGTGCCCAGGCCGGCATGATGAACACCCCTTCGGCCTCGACGGTCACGCCCTCGGCGTCGCGCAGTTCGCCGCGGGCGTAGGTCTTGAACCCGTCCACCCGGTCGACCCACGCCTCGGCACGCAGCGCCCCCAGCGGTGTGCCGCGCAGATACTTCAACGTGATGGTCCCGGTGAACAGGGGTTTGGTCAGGCCGTCGCTGGCCACCTCGCCGAGGATCTGGTCCAGCACCAGCGCGCAGACGCCGCCGTGCACCCACCCCGGCGGCCCCTCGTACGGCGCGCCCAACGAGAACTCGCTCCAGCAGCGTCCGTCCGCGTCCTGCTCGATCATCAGCGGCGGCGCCATCGCATTGCGTATGCCGACCACCGGATTCGCCCACACCACCGGGCGTCCCGTGTCGGCGTGCCGCATCCGCGGCGTCTGGTCACGTTCCCGCTCTTCGAGCATCGCACTGACCGCGTCGATCGCCCGGCGTGCCTCGACGACGGTGTCGTCGTCCACCCCGGTGCGGATGCTCGCCTCGATGAGTCGGCGCACCGACTGCGTCAGCGGCTCGTGCAGTGCACGCAGCCGGTCGTGCTCCTCCGCACTCATCGACTCGAAGAAGAAATCCACGTCAACCTCCGAACACGTTGCGCACCACGGTCTTCGCGCGACGCGTCACGCGCAGATAGTTGTCGAGGAACTCGCCGCCGTCGTCGTTGTCCCAGCCGGCGGCCAGTGCCACCGCGTTGAGCTGCCTGCCCGGGCCAGGCAACTGGTCGGTGGCCTTGCCGCGCACGAGCACCAGCGCGTTGCGGGCCCGCGTCGCGGTCAACCATGCCTGACGGAGCAGGTCGATGTCCCCCTCGGCGATCAGCTCCGCGGCGCCGATCGCGTTCAGCGAGTCCAGCGTCGAGGTGTTGTGCAGCGCCGGGATGCGGTGCGCGTACCGCAGCTGCAGCAGCTGCACCGTCCACTCGATGTCGGCGAGCCCGCCGCGGCCGAGCTTGGTGTGGGTGTTGGGATCGGCGCCACGCGGCAACCGCTCGGCGTCCACCCGCGCCTTGATCCGCCGGATCTCCTGCACCGTCGCGGCCGACACGCCGTCGGCGGGATACCGGATCGCGTCGATCATCAACAGGAACTGTTCGCCGAGTTCGAGGTCACCGGCCACCCGATGGGCACGCAGCAGCGCCTGAACCTCCCACGGCTGCGCGTATTTCGTGTAGTACGCGGTGTAGGAGGCCAGCGTGCGCACCAGCGGCCCGTTGCGGCCCTCGGGCCGCAGCCCCAGGTCGACCTCGAGCGGCGGGTCGGCACTCGGTGTCCCGAGCAGCGTCCGGACCTGCTCGGCGATGTTCACCGACCACTTCACCGCGACGGATTCCTCCACCCCGGCGTTCGGCTCGCAGACGAACATCACGTCCGCGTCCGACCCGTAGCCCAGCTCGCCGCCGCCGAGCCGGCCCATCCCGATCACCGCGAGCCGCGCGGGCGCTCCGGCGTCCGGCGTGTTCGCCCGGATCACCGCCTCCAGCGCCGCCTGCAGCACCGCCACCCACAGCGCCGTCAGCGCCTTGCACACCTCGGTCACCTCGAGCATGCCCAGCAGGTCGGCCGACGCGATCCGCGCCAGTTCGCGCCGGCGCAGTGTGCGCGCGGCGGCGATGGCGCGCACCGGGTCCTGATGCCTGCCCGCCGAGGCGATCAGCGCCTTGGCCATCCCGTCGGGTTCGACGTCGCACAGCTTGGGGCCGTTGGGGCCGTCCGCGTAGAGCCGGATCACCTCGGGTGCCCGCATGAGCAGTTCGGGAACGTATGCCGAGACGCCGAGCACCCGCATCAGCCGTTTCGCGACCGCCCCCTCGTCGCGCAGCGTCGACAGGTACCACCGCTCCTCGGCGAGCGACTCGCTGATCCGCCGGTAGGACAGCAGCCCGGCATCCGGGTCGGGGGTGTCGGACAGCCAGTCCAGCAGCGTCGGCAGCAGCACCTGCTGCACCCGGGCGCGCCTGCCGCCGCCACCGGTGAGCGCCGCCAGATGGGTCAGCGCGCTCTGCGGTCCCTCGTATCCCAGCGCGGCCAGCCGTCGTTCGGCGGACTTCGTGCTCAGTCCGGCCGAAATGCCCAGTGCGTCTTGGCCGACCGACTCCAGCAGCGGCTGGTAGAACAGCTTCGCATGCAACCGCGACACCCGCAGGCTCTGTCGCTTGAGTTCCTCGCGTAGCACTCCGAGAGCGTCGTGCTGGCCGTCGGGCCGGATGTGGGCCGCCCGCGCCAGCCAGCGCATCGCCTCGTCGTCGCCGGACTCGGGCAGCATGTGGGTGCGCTTGAGCCGCTGCAGCTGGAGCCGGTGCTCGAGCAGCCGCAGGAATTCGTAGGACGCGGTGAGGTTGGCGGCGTCGTCGCGCCCGACGTAGCCGCCTGCGCCCAGCGCCGCGAGCGCGTCCACCGTCGACGCCACGTGCAGGGAGTCGTCGTTGCGGCCGTGCACCAGTTGCAGCAGCTGCACCGCGAACTCGACGTCGCGCAGGCCGCCGGTGCCGAGCTTGAGTTCGCGGGCCCGCACCCCGGCGGGCACCAGTTCCTCCACCCGTCGGCGCATCGCCTGCACCTCGGGGACGAAGTCCTCCCGCTCACACGCGGTCCACACCATCGGCGTCAGCGCCTCGATGTACTCCCGGCCGAGGTCGGCGTCGCCCGCGGCGGGCCTGGCCTTCATCAGCGCCTGGAACTCCCAGGTCTTGGCCCAGCGCTGGTAGTAGGTGACGTGCGACTCGAGGGTGCGCACCAGCTGGCCGTGCTTGCCTTCGGGCCGCAGCGCGGCGTCCACCTCGAAGAAGGCGTCCGCGGCGAGCCGCATCATCTCCCCGGCCACCCGGATGGCCAGGGCCGAGGCCTCGTCGGCGACGAAGATGACGTCGACGTCGCTGACGTAATTGAGTTCCCGTGCACCGCATTTGCCCATGGCGATCACCGCCAGCCGCGGCGCGGGCCCGGACCCGCAGGCCGACCGCGTCGCCACGATGAGCGCCGCGCCGAGTGCGGCGTCGGCCATGTCGGACAGGTGCTCCCCCACCGCCACGAATGGCAGCACGGGTTCGTTCTCCACCGTCGACGCCAGATCGAGCGCCGCCAGCACCAGCATCTTGTCGCGGTAGAGCTCGCGCAGCGGGGCGGCGGCACTTGTTGTGTCGCTGGTGTTCTCGGCAGCCGCGGCGAACTCGTCGCGCAGCTCCGACGCCGAGGGCAGCGCGACCGCACCCGCCAGCAGATGCCAGGTCTGCGGGTGGGCGATCAGGTGGTCACCGAGCGCGAGCGAGGCACCGAGCACGCCGAACAGTCGTCCGCGCAGGCTCTTGTCCTTGAGCAGCGCACTGTTGAGTTCGGCCCACCGGTCACCCAGCGCGTCGGCCAGCCGGACCATCGCCAGTAGCGCGTTGTCCGCATCGGGGGCCCGCGACAGCGACCACAGGAGTTCGACGTGGGCGTCGGTGGTCCATCCCAGCCGGTCGAGATTCGCCGCCGCCTGTTCCTGCACCAGACCGAGGCGGCCCGGGCTGGGCAGCTTCGGTCGGTCGGTCACGGGTTTGGGCACGCTGTCGACGGTATCGCACCGCCGCCGGTGGTCGGAGGCCGCTAGAGCGACAGGTAGGTCCTCAGCTCATACGGCGTCACGTTGCTGCGGTAGGTCTCCCACTCCGAGCGCTTGTTGCGCAGGAAGTAGTCGAAGACGTGCTCTCCCAACGCTTCCGCGACAAGCTCGGAATTCTCCATCTCGGCGAGCGCCACGCCGAGGCTGGACGGCAGCTCGCGGTAGCCCATGGCGCGGCGTTCCTCCGGCGTCAGGCTCCAGACGTTGTCCTCGGCCTGCGGCCCCAGCACGTAGCCCTTCTCGACTCCGCGCAGCCCCGCGGCCAGCAACACCGCGAAGGTGAGGTACGGGTTGCACGCCGAGTCGGGGCTGCGCACCTCGATGCGCCGCGACGACGCCTTGCGCGGCGTGTACATCGGCACCCGGACCAGTGCGGACCGGTTCGCCGCGCCCCAGGACGCGGCGGTCGGCGCCTCGCCGCCGTGCACCAGCCGCTTGTAGGAGTTCACCCACTGGTTGGTGACGGCGCTGATCTCGGTGGCGTGTTCGAGGATGCCCGCGATGAACGACTTGGCCACGTCGGAGAGCTGCAGCGCGTCGTCGGGGCTGTGGAAGGCGTTGGTGTCGCCCTCGAACAGGCTCATGTGGGTGTGCATGGCCGACCCCGGGTACTCGGCGAACGGCTTGGGCATGAACGACGCACGCACGCCGTCACCGAGCGCCACCTCTTTGACGACGTAGCGGAACGTCATCACGTTGTCGGCCATCGACAGTGCGTCGGCGTAGCGCAGGTCGATCTCCTGCTGTCCGGGCGCGCCCTCGTGGTGGCTGAACTCGACGGAGATGCCCATCTGTTCGAGCGCGTCGATGGCGTGCCTGCGGAAGTTCGGCGCCGAGTCGTGCACCGCCTGGTCGAAGTAGCCGCCGTTGTCCGCGGGCACGGGCGGCGTGCCGTCGTCGGGGCCGGGCTTGAGCAGGAAGAACTCGATCTCCGGGTGCACGTAGCAGGAGAACCCGAGGTCACTGGCCTTGGCCAGCTGGCGGCGCAGCACGTGGCGAGAGTCGGCCCACGACGGTGATCCGTCGGGCATCGTGATGTCGCAGAACATCCGCGCCGAGTGGTGCTTCTCGGAGCTGTCGGCCCACGGCAGGATCTGGAAGGTGGACGGATCGGGCCGGGCCACCATGTCGGCTTCCGACACCCGGGCGAAGCCCTCGATCGACGATCCGTCGAAGCCGATGCCCTCCTCGAACGCGCCCTCGAGTTCGGCAGGCGCGATGGCGACGGACTTCAGGTATCCCAGCACGTCCGTGAACCACAGCCGGACGAAGCGGATGTCGCGTTCCTCCAGCGTGCGCAGCACGAATTCCTTCTGGCGATCCATGGTCGCAGCGTAGGTTCCGGCTGTTAAATCTGTGTTACGCCGCTGCTAGATCTAGCAAGTCAGACCGGCCGGCGGGGCCTGCTGATCCACGAGGAACCGGAGGGTGGCCGTGTCGACGCACGCGTCGCCGTTGAACACCACGGTGTGCTGGGTCCCGTCGAAAGTGATCAGCGACGCCTGCAGCTGCCGTGCGAGCTCGACGCCCGCCTCGTACGGCGTCGCCGGATCGCGGGTCGTCGACACCACGACGACCTTGCCGGGACCGGGGCTCACGGCCGGATGCGGCGTCGACGTCGTCGGCACCGGCCACATTGCGCAGATGTCCCGGGGGGCGAACCCGGTGAACGACCCGTAGGCCAGGAACGGCGCGGCCTGACGGGCCTGCCGGTCCACATCGGCCCACACCGCCGGGTCGGTCGGGTACGGGGCGTTCACACAGCGGATCGCCGTGAACGCGTCCTGCTGATTCGCATAGTGACCCGCGCGGTCACGCTTCTGGTACTCGTCGGCCAGCACCAGAAGGTCACCGGGATCGGTGCCGCGGGCCAGACCGAGCAGCCCGCTGGTCAGGTAGGGCCAGAAGCGCTTCGAGTACAGGGCGCTGCCGGTGCCGGTGATGGCGTCCTGGTAGCTCAGCCCCCGGGGGTCCGTGGTCGGGGCGGGGCGCTGCGCCAGTGGGTCGACGAGTTGGTGATAGCGGTTGACGAACTGGGCCGGATCGGTGCCGAGCGGACACCCGGCCGACTTCGCGCAGTCGGCGGCGTAGGCGTCGAACGCCCGTTGGAAGCCGGCGAGCTGGCGCAGGTTGCGGGTGGTCGGATCGAGGCTCGGGTCGACCGCCCCGTCGAGGACCATGGCCCGCACCCGGTCCGGGAACTGTTCGGCGTAGGCGGCGCCGAGTTCGGTGCCGTAGGAGAACCCGAGATAGTTCACTTGCTGCTCGCCGAGCGCGCCGCGGACGGCGTCCATGTCGCGGACCGCGGAGGCGGTGCCCACTCCGGCCAGGAACTGCGCGCCCATCCGGTCGAGGCACTGCTGGGCGAGCCGGCGGTAGAGCCCTTCGATGTGCGCGACGCCTGCCGGGCTGTAGTCGGCCATCGGCTCGCGGCGGTAGGCGTCGAACTCCGCGTCGGTCCTGCACCGCAGTTCCGGTGTCGAGTGGCCGACGCCGCGCGGGTCGAAGCCGACCAGGTCGAATCGCCGGCCGATCTCGGTGTCGGCCAGCGCGGCGCCCATGCCGGCGACGGTGTCGACGGCCGAGGCGCCGGGGCCGCCCGGGTTGACCATCAGCACACCGATGCGCTCACCGCGGGCCGGGACACGGATGACCGCCAATTGTGCTTGCGCGGCTTGCGGATTCGCCGCGTCGTTCCAGTCGACGGGTACCGCCACCCGGCCGCACTGAGCGGTCGGGATGCGGCTGACGTCGCTGAGCATGTCGGCGCAGCCACCCCACACCGGCGGCTGCCCGTAGGCCTGGGTGGCCTGGCCCTCGGGGCTGGCGGACGCGGGCGCCGCACCGGGAGCGGGAAGCATGACGAGCACGAGCGCAGCCGCCAACGACCGCCGCCCGACCCGCCACATGGCGCTCATGGTCGCACGGCGGGCCGCGGCAGGTCTGCTGCCGGTACGAAACGGTGACCTGGCTGTGACCCGCTCAGCTGCAACGGGTGTCGGCCGGTGGCACCGTGACGTCCACCAGGTAGGTCGCCGCGATGTCGTCGACGCAGCTGTTGCCCTGGAACACCACGGTGTGCTGCGTGCCCTCGAACGTCACCAGCGTGCCGCCCAGCTGGCGGGCCAGGTCCACCCCGGCCTGATACGGCGTGGCCGGGTCGTTCGTCGTCGAGACCACCAGGACCGGCGGCAGGCCGCTGACCGAGATCTCGTGCGGCTTGCTGGTCGGCGGCACCGGCCACATCGCGCAGGTGCCCAACGGTGCGTTACCGGTGAAGTCGCCGTAGCTCATGAACGGCGCCACCTCCCGCAGCCTGCGGTCCTGCTCGACGATCTTGTCGCGGTCCTTCACCGCCGGCTGGTCGACGCAGTTCACCGCGACCCGGACGTCGGTCGAGTTGTTGTAGTGCCCCGTCGCGTCGCGGCGCATGTACAGGTCGGCGAGGATCAGCATCGTGTCGCCACGGCCCTGCTCGAGCTCGGTGAGCCCGGCGGTCAGGTGCCGCCAGAGATTCGGCGAGTACAGCGTCATGATGGTGCCGACGATCGCGTCGCTGTAGGAGAGGCCGCGCGGATCGTCGGTCTTGGCGGGCGTTTCGACGAGCGGGTCGACCAGGCTTTTGTACACCTCGACGGCCTTGGCCGGGTCGGTGCCGAGCGGACAGTCCGGCGCCTTGGCGCAGTCGGCGGCGTAGTTGTCGAACGCCTGCTGGAACGCCGCCGCCTGGCGGATGTCGGCCTCGATGGGGTCGGCGTTCGGATCCACCGCGCCGTCGAGGATCATCGCCCGCACCTTCTCGGGGAACGCCTCGGCGTACGCCGACCCGATGCGGGTGCCGTACGAATACCCGAGATAGGTCAGCTTCTCGTCGCCGAGCGACTCCCGGATCGCGTCGAGATCGCGTGCGACGTTGGCCGTTCCGATGTTGGCCAGGAAGTTCTCACCCGACTTGTCGACGCATCGCTGGATGAACGCACGGGTCTCGTTCTCGATGTGCTCGACGCCTTCGGGGGTGTAGTCGACCTGCGGGTCGGCCCTGAGCCGGTCGTTGTCGGCGTCGGAGTTGCACCACACCGCGGGCGTGGACGAGGCGACGCCGCGCGGATCGAAACCGACCAGGTCGAACCGTTCGCGGACCGAGTCCGGGATCGACGGCAGCGTCGACACCGCGGCCTCGACGCCCGACTCCCCCGGCCCGCCCGGGTTGATCACCAGGGAGCCGATCCGATTCGGGCCGGTGGCCTTGAACCGGATCATCGCCAGCCGCGCGACGTCACCGTCGGGCTTGGAGTAGTCCACCGGCACCGACAGCAGACCACACTCGGCGCCCGGTGGAATCCGGGAATCACCCGCCGGCGCGGAGCCCTGGCACAGCACCCACTGCACCGGTGTGCCCGGCCGTGGCACGGCGAGGACCGCACGTCCGTCGACGACGTTGCTGCAGCCCGCCACCAGGAGCAGGGCCGCGGCGGCCGCAACGACCCCCATCCGAAGTCTCATGGCTCCACATGCTGCCATGACCGCCCATCGGTGCTGGCGAGGCGGCTGCCGGGCGAGTTCAGCGCGTGGCGTCGAGGAGCTCGTCGAGGGCGGGCGCGAAGTCGTCGGCCATGTCCCACAGGTCGGGCAGCAGTTCAGGGCAGGACACCAGGCCGACGTCGAGCTTGCCGTTGAGCGACATCACCGTGATGTTCAGCGCGGCGCCGTGGAAGACCGGACCGATCGGGTACATCGCGCCGACCTCGCAACCCAGGTAGTAGAGCGGCACCTGGGGCCCCGGGACGTTGGACACGACCAGATTGAGGACCGGACGGGCCCCGGACAGCCGGCTCGCGGCGTAGACCCGCATCGCGGCACCGAACACCGCGGGGGCGGCGAACTGGGTCCAGTCCTGCAGCAGCGTCGCGCCGATCGCCGAGCTGTGCTGTTTGGCAACGGAATTGGCCTCGGAGATGGCCTTGATCCGTTCCAGCGGATTCTCCACGTTGGTCTCGAGCCGGGAGAACATGCCCGACACCTGATTGCGGCCCGGTCGATCGGACTTGTCGTGCACCGATACCGGCACCATCGCGATCAGCGTGCTGTCCGGCAGCTGTCCCCGGTCGAGCAGGAACTTGCGCAGCACCCCCGACACCAGCGCCATCACCACGTCGTTGAGCTTCACCCCGAAGTGGTTCTTGACCTTCTTGACGTCGTCGAGGTCGAGCTGGGCGAACGCGATGTTGCGGTGGCCGGTGACGTTGGCGTTGAAGGGCGTCTGCGGCGCGGCGAACGGCGCGGCCATCGACTGCCCGGCCCGGGCGCGCTTGACGGTGTCGAGCACCGTGTTGACGGTGCTCGGCAGCGCGTTGACGAACTTGAGCGGCCGGGTGGCGAACTTGATCGCTCCGTTGACCGAGATCTCCAGTTGATTCCCGCCGCCGACGCCCTGGACGGGCTCGGGGTCGGCCGCGTCGGGTTCGGTGCTGCACAGCTGAGACATCAGGCTGGCGCCGGTGACGCCGTCGACGGCGGCGTGGTGCACCTTGGTCAGCACCACGAGCTTGCCGCCCTCGCGGGCGTCGGCGCCGTCGATGCCCTCGATCACCCACTTCTCCCACAGCGGCCGGGCGCGGTCCAGCGGCAGAGAGGCGATGTGGCCGAGGATCTCCGACAGCTCGAAACGGCCGCCCGGCGGCGGCAACCCGATCCGGTGCAGGTGCCGGTCGACGTCGAAGTCCTCGTCCTCCACCCACACCGGGTGGTCGAGGTTGAAGCGGCTGTCGGCGAGCTTCTCCCGGAACTGCGGCATCGACTCGATCCGTTTCGACAGCGCGTCACGCAGCTTGTCGAAGGTGTAACCGCCCGGCATGGTCGTCGTGTCGAGTTCCAGGATCGAGCAGACGTGCAGCAGCTGCTGTGCGGTTTCGAGGTACAGGAAGCTGGCGTCGAGTCCGCTGAGGCGTTGCATGTGGCCAGCGTAGGGGCCCGATGCCGCCGTTGTGAGAAAGTCCACTTAAGCCGGGGTTCACCTGGCGTGCCCCTGGTGGCACACTGAACTGGTCAACCGAACCCGGGGACCCTGATGGGCCTCGAGGATCGAACCGACCACCACAAGGGACAACGATGTCTGAGCAGACTGTCTACGGTGCTGCCGCGGGAACAGCCGACGGCGACTCACAGCCCAAGCCCCGGACCAAGGTCCGCACGCACCATCTGCACAAATGGAAGGCCGAGGGCCACAAGTGGGCCATGCTGACGGCCTACGACTACTCCACCGCCCGGGTCTTCGACGACGCCGGCATCCCGGTGCTCCTGGTCGGCGACTCGGCCGCCAACGTCGTCTACGGCTACGACACGACGGTGCCGGTCTCCGTCGACGAGCTGATCCCCCTGGTTCGCGGCGTGGTGCGGGGCGCACCGCACGCGCTGGTCGTGGCCGACCTGCCGTTCGGCAGCTATGAAGGCGGCCCGGCGCAGGCGCTCGCGACGGCGACCCGCTTCCTCAAGGAGACGGGTGCGCACGCGGTCAAACTCGAGGGTGGCGAACGCGTCGCCGAGCAGATCGCCACGCTCTCGGCCGCAGGCATCCCGGTGATGGCGCACATCGGCTTCACCCCGCAGAGCGTCAACGGCCTCGGTGGCTTCCGTGTGCAGGGTCGCGGCGACGCGGGCGATCAGACGATCCACGACGCGATCGCCGTCCAGGAGGCCGGCGCGTTCGCCGTCGTCATGGAGATGGTGCCCGCAGAACTCGCCACCCAGATCACCGGCAAGCTGACCATCCCCACGGTCGGGATCGGCGCCGGACCCAGCTGCGACGCACAGGTGCTGGTATGGCAGGACATGGCCGGCCTCACCAGCGGGCGGACCGCCAAGTTCGTCAAGCAGTTCGGCGGCGTCGGCGACGAATTGCGCCGCGCGGCAACGCAGTACGCCGACGAGGTGGCGTCCGGCGTGTTCCCCGCCGAGGAGCACAGCTTCTAGGCGAACTCCGGGCGGCGCTTGGCCAGAAAGGCGTCCACTCCCTCGCGCCCGTCGGGCGAGTCGGCACGGTCGGCGATCAGCCGGCCCTCGAGTTCCATCTGCTCCTCGAGGCTGTTCTTCAACGAGTTCAACAGCAGCGATTTGACGGCGCCGCCCGATCCGCGCGCGCCCGCCGCCACCTTCTCGGCCAGACCGGCGGCGCGCTCGCCGAGTTCGGCGTCGGGCACCACGTCGGTGGCCAGACCCCACTGCACGGCTTCCGCCGCGGTCAGGGTGCGGTTCGTCAGCATCAACTCCTGGGCCTTGCGCAGCCCCACCAGGCGGGGCAGGTAGTAGGACGAACTTCCGTCGGGGCTCAGCCCCACCTTCGTGTAGGCCATCGTGAACGTCGCCGACTCGGCGGCCAGCACGAGATCACCGGTGATCGCCAAGCTGAACCCGGCGCCCGCGGCGGTGCCGTTGACGGCGGTGATCAGCACGGCGTCGGTGCGCGCGAACGTCGAGATGGCCCGGTGCAGGTCATCGGCGACGCCCTTGATGTAGGCCCCCCGGCTGGGTGCCGAGGCGAACGACTTGAGATCGCCACCGGCGCAGAAGAACCGTCCCGAGCCGGTGAGCACCACCACCTTCACCGCTGTGGTGTCGCAGCGCTTGGCGGCGTCGGCCAGTTCGCGAGTCATCGTGTCGTTCATGCCGTTCGCGGCGTCGGGCCGGTTCAGGGTGATGCGCGCGACGGCGCCGTCCTGGCTGAAGGTGATGGCGTCGTATTCGGTCACACCCGGGACTGTATCCGCGGCGTCCGCCCCGCCTGACCGCCGGTCGCCTGGAGCGATTGATTCACCTTCGTGTGGCATTGTGGCCACCTGCCGTTCAGACCTGCCTTCGCCCCCGAAAGGACAATGCACCTATGGCCGACAGCTCCGCCGGGGCTCAGAAGGGTTCGAAGAAGACGTCGCGTCACACCGAGGTCGAGCGCAAGTTCGAGGTGACCGAGTCGACGGTGTCGCCGTCGTTCGCGGGGTTGTCCGCGGTGTCGCGCGTGGAGCGGTTGCCGATCCAGCACCTCGACGCCGTCTACTTCGACACCCCGGGCCGCGATCTCGCGGCCCATCGCGTGACGCTGCGCCGGCGCACCGGAGGCGAGGACGCGGGTTGGCACCTCAAGCTGCCCGCAGGACCGGACGCCAGGACCGAGGTCAGGCAGCCGCTCGACGACGCCGACACCGTTCCGGAGTCACTGCGCGACGTCGTGCTGGCCATCGTGAGGGACAGGCCGCTGGCGCCGGTCGCGCGCATCTCCACGCAGCGGACGGTCGACCTGCTGTTCGGCCCCGATGACTCACCGCTTGCCGAGTTCTGCGACGACCAGGTGACGGCGACCGCCGGCGAGGACGGCGACGAACAACGTTGGCGGGAGTGGGAACTCGAACTCGCCGAGGGCGCCGTGGACGACGGGCGCGCGGGCGCAGAGCTGTTGGACCGGTTGGCCAACCGGCTGTTCGACGCCGGCGCGACGCCAGCCGGGCACGGATCGAAGCTGGCTCGCGTGCTCGACACGTCGGGCGACGAGCCGGCGGACACCGACGGTGACGGTGACGAGCGTGCGGTCGATCCCATCCACGCCGCGGTGGCCGAGCAGGTGGACGAGCTGGTGGTGTGGGACCGCGCCGTACGCGCCGACGTGTACGACTCGGTGCACCAGATGCGGGTGGTGACCCGCAAGATCCGCAGCCTGCTGCAGTCGGCGGAAGGCGCGTTCGGCATTTCCGACGACGCGTGGGTCCTCGACGAGCTCAAGCAACTCGCCGCCGTGCTCGGCGTGGCGCGCGACGCCGAGGTGCTGGCCGAGAAGTACGAGAAGGCACTCGACGGGCTGCCTGCCGAGCTGGTGCGCGGACCGGTCCGCGAGCGGCTGGTGGAGGGGGCCAAGAAGCGCTACGACGCCGGGCTGCGGCGGTCGCTGATCGCGATGCGCTCGCAGCGCTACTTCCGGTTGCTCGACGCGCTCGACGGGCTGGTCGCCGCGGAACCGCCGGCGCCCCGGCCCGGTGAGGAACTCGCGCCGGTCTCCATCGACTCGGCCTACAAGAAGGTCAAGAAGGCCACCAAGGCGGCCAAGGCCGCCGCCGAGGACGACGATCTGGAGCAGGCCGAACAGGACGAGGCGCTGCACAAGATCCGCAAACGCGCGAAACGGCTGCGCTACACGGCCGCGGCGACCGGTGAGGGCAAGGTCGCCGAGCGCGCCAAGGCGGTTCAGTCCCTGCTGGGCGACCATCAGGACAGCGTGGTCAGCCGGGTGCACCTGCACCAGCAGGCCGATGCCGCGCACGCCGCGGGCGAGGACACCTTCACCTACGGCCTGCTCTTCGCCCACGAGGACGCCGTCGCGCGGGAGGCGGAGGAGCAGCTCGGCGACGCGCTCGACAAACTGCACAAGGCGGTCCGCAAGGCCGACTGATCCGCAGGCGTGCTGCGGCGGGGCGGACGAGTTGGCCTGTAAGCCGGATTCTGTTCCCGGTCGGTGAGACCGGGCGGCGACCATCCATCTGGACACACCGTTGCCGGGTGCCTCGAGCGGCCTACCCGCAGGCTCGGGCGAGCAGCCCTCGAGCGCCTGCGCGACCGCACCAGGTGCGGCCTTCTTGGCCTTGCTTCGGGTGGGGTTTGCCTAGCCACCCCGGTCACCCGGGATGCTGGTGCGCTCTTACCGCACCGTTTCACCCTTACCACCGCGAGGGTGGCGGTCTGTTTTCTGTGGCACTTTCCCGCGAGTCACCTCGGATTGCCGTTAGCAATCACCCTGCTCTGTGAAGTCCGGACTTTCCTCGGGCCGTATCGCTACGACACGCGGCCGCCCGGCCAACTCGTCCGCCTCAACAAGATACTCCCCCGGGAGTAACCTCTACCGCTATGCCGCAGGTGCCGCCGGCCCGCTACCTGATGCGCGCGAAGGACCTCGTCGACGCGCGGTACGCCGAGGCGATCACGGTGGACGACCTCGCGGCGGCCGCGGGCCTGTCCCGCGCGCACTTCAGCCGCATGTTCACGAGGACGTTCGGCGAGTCGCCGCGAAGCTACCTGCAGACCCGGCGACTCGAACGCGCCGCGGCGCTGCTGCGCTACACCGACCGCTCGGTGGCCGACATCTGCGTGATGGTCGGCCTGCACAGCGTCGGGTCGTTCACCACGAGCTTCGCCCGGGTGTACGGCAGGCCGCCGGCCGCCTACCGGGCCTCGCTGCCGCCCGCCGCGCTGCGCGCCAGGGTGCCCAGCTGCATCCTGCGCCGTGACACCCGGCCGCCGGCGGACAGCCGGGTCAAGACAGCACACGGGGAGAAGACGGGCGGCGCGGCTCAGTCGTAGCGTCGTGCCCATGATGAGAATCGCCAGTGCCCACCTGTGGGTCCACGATCAGGAAGTCGCACTTAAGTTCTGGACCGAGAAGGTCGGAATGGAAGTGCGCGAGGATGTTTCACTGCCCGACATCGACACGCCGTTCCGCTGGCTGACCGTCGGTCCGCCGGGACAGGACGACGTGTCGATCGTCCTGATGGCGGTGCCGGGCGCGCCGGTGATGGACGACGCCACCCGGGCGCAGGTGCTCGACCTGACGGCAAAGGGGTTCGCGGGAACGGTGTTCCTCACCACCGACGACTGCCAGGGAGCATTCGAGCGCCTGAGCGCACGCGGCGTCGAGTTCACCGAGGAGCCCCACCCGATGCCCTACGGCATCGACTCGGGTTTCCGTGACCCGTCCGGAAACAGCGTGCGGATCACGCAACTCGCCTAAACGGTACGACGAACCATCGCGTATCAGAAGGGTGGTGGTTCGTTGCCGGGTCGTGGCGGTGGTGCGGGGCCGATGAGTTTGTCGAGCGCTTCCCGGCGGGCGCGGCTGCGGGCTTCGCGTTGTTCGCGATTGTGTCGGCGTTCGGCGGCGATGCGGGCGGCCTGGTTCTGGGCTCGGGTTCGTTGCCGTTTGGGCATCATCGCGGTGCGCTCACCGCTTTCGTCGTCGCGTCGCGGTGTGATGACCGCGGCGGCCGTCGGGGTGCACAGGTAGGGAAACAGCAGCGCCGATCCCGGTGTGGTGGTGTAGGTG
>NZ_JAUMSQ010000096.1:0-8860 GCF_030519285.1 Mycolicibacterium arseniciresistens | reverse complement strand
GATGACCGCGGCGGCCGTCGGGGTGCACAGGTAGGGAAACAGCAGCGCCGATCCCGGTGTGGTGGTGTAGGTGTGGCCTGCCGGGCTGGTCCAGATGACCGTCCCGTCGCACTGTTGTCGGTCACGCCACCCCCAGAACGTCTTGATCAAATGGTGAAGGCGGCACAGGCATTTGAGGTTCGACGCCTGGGTCGGCCCGCCCTGGCTGTAGGGGACGGTGTGGTCGATGTCGGTGCTGAACGCCGCCACGTCGCAGCCTGGGAACCGGCAGCCCATGTCGCGGCACCGCACGAACTCCGCCAGTTTGCGCGACGGCGTGTAGCGCGGTTCGGGAGCAGCATCGCCGGGATGGATCAGTGGGCGGATCGTGGCTGTCTCGGCCAGGGGCGCGACCTGTTCGGGCGGCAGGATGCCGTCGTTGCGCACGAGCGTGGCCACCGACTCGGCGGCGGCAGGGTCGTCCGCCGGCTCTGGCTCGTCGGTGGATTCGTCGTCGGCCTCGGCCTCAGCCGACTCGGCGGCGGCCTCGGCGGACTCGGCGGGCTCGGCCGGTTGGGCTTCGGTGTCCGGGTGCTCGTCGGGTCCGTTCACGACGTGGATGACGAAGGGTGTGGCGACGGCGTCCTTGCTCGGGCAGTCGGGATTGCCGCATTGGCACTGCAGGTGGTCGGCGCCGCTGGAGATGGCTGCGATGGCGTCGACGCGGCGCTGCTTCTTGGTGCGGGGGTCGTCGGTGCAGACGGTGTCGGCGAGCGCGTCGAGGCGGTTGTCGAAGACTCGGGCCCCGGCGGTGGGCATGGTGCCGCCGAAACTGCTCATCCCATCGAGGCCGTCGTTGACCCAGATCTCACGCTCGTCGGATGCTTTCTGGCGGCGCCGCACGGCATCTCGATCGTGTGCGGCGATGGCGCGGTCGACATATCCGCAGACCTGGCCGTAACTGAGCCGCATCAGCCGGGCCGCCGCACCTGCCAGGGTGGCGTCGACGTGGGTCAAGACGGCGGGGTCGGTGATCAGGGTCGTGCGCTGCAGCAGGGTGGTGACGATGTCGAGGGTCAGCTCACCGGCGCGGAACATGGCCGCGACCAGGGGTAGGCGTTCACGCAGTCCGCGGGCGAGGCTGACCTGATCCTTGGCGCGCTCGTAGGCGATGTTGAGTGCGGCGCCGATCTCGACGGCCACGGCCGATTCGGTGTCCACGGCCCACTGGTCGCTGAGCTCATCGCGCTCGGCGAACCGCACCGCATACAGGTCGCCGATCGCGGTCAACCGCGCCGCGGCCTGCTGGTTCTCCCGGCGCGCCGCCGCCAACACCGCGGAGATCAGTTCGCGTGCTTCGACCGACTCCGGACGCGCATCGGCCAGCACCTGATCGAAGCTTGTCTGCGCCGGATCGAACATACATTCGATTATGGCAGAAGGGTATGACAACTCACGCTTTCGACTCCCCCGCCGTCTACATGATGAGAGGAGGACGCCATGAGCATCCGACACACCGTGATCGACAGCCCGCTCGACGACTTGACGCTGGCGGCCGAGGGCGACGCGCTGATCGGTCTGTATTTCCAGGGGCACTGGCCAAGACCGGCGAAGAACGGCTTCGGCCAACGCGTCGACGCGGACACCGACCCGCTGCTGGCCGAGGCGCAGAACCAGTTGTGCGACTACCTGGCCGGCAAGCGGACCACACTCGATTTGCCGATCGATCCGCGCGGTGACATCACGCAGCGACGTGTCTGGCAACAGCTCACCGCGATTCCCTACGGCGCCACGGTGACGTACGGCGAACTGGCGGATACCGCCGGCGGCTTGACGGCCCGCGAGGTCGGTCAGATCGTCGGCCGCAACCCGCTGAGCATCGTGATCCCGTGTCATCGGGTGGTGGGCAAGGCCGGACGGCTGACTGGCTACGCCGGCGGCGTCGCACGCAAGAAGCTGCTGCTCGATCTGGAGGAGCCAGCGGAGCGCAGGGCGGCGAGGCTCTTCTGATGAGCGTTGCGGTGCATCACCATGATTGGCAGCGACGCGTCGACTCCGCCGACTGGGCGGGGGTCGCCGCAGAACTGGACGAGTTCGGCGGCGCCCTGCTGCCTGCGCTGCTCTCCCCCGCCGAGGCGGCGGAGCTACGCGGCCGGTACGACGACGACGCACAGTTCCGTTCGACGATCGACATGAGCAGATACCGCTTCGGCCGCGGCGAGTACCGGTACTTCGACCGCCCGCTACCCGAGCCCGTCGAGCGGCTCAAGCACGCGCTCTACCCCCGCCTTCTGCCGATCGCGCGCGACTGGTGGTCCCGACTCGGGCGCGAGGCCCCCTGGCCCGACACCCTCGACGAGTGGCTGGCCGCATGCCACACCGCCGGCCAGACCCGGTCGACGGCGATCCTGCTCCGATACGGCCCCGGCGACTGGAACGCGCTACATCGGGACCTGTACGGAGACATGATGTTTCCCCTGCAGGTGGTGATCGATCTCAACGAGCCCGGCATCGACCACACGGGCGGCGAGTTCCTGCTGCTCGAGCAGCGCCCCCGCGCACAGTCCCGCGGGACCTCGACGACGGTGCCGTTCTGCCAAGGATTCGTGTTCACCACGCGTGAACGGCCGGTGCGCTCCGCCCGCGGCTGGAGTGCCGCGCCGGTCCGCCACGGCGTGTCGACGGTCCGGTCCGGCGAGCGGTTCACCCTCGGCCTGGTGTTCCACGACGCCACCTGAGCCTCGGCCTAGTGCGTCACCCGGCGCAGCACGATGACGTTGTCGAGCAGGGTCCCCGCCTCACCGTCCGGGCCGGTGGCGGAACGCTC
Source organism: Mycolicibacterium arseniciresistens (assembly GCF_030519285.1). Taxonomy (NCBI): domain Bacteria; kingdom Bacillati; phylum Actinomycetota; class Actinomycetes; order Mycobacteriales; family Mycobacteriaceae; genus Mycobacterium; species Mycolicibacterium arseniciresistens. Next base: position 6,054 of record NZ_JAUMSQ010000096.1, on the reverse strand, counting down.
GACCGGTTCGGCGCGAACCCGTTGCCACTCGGCGGGATCGAGTCCGATGGGGTCGATCACCTCGTCGACCGACAGGAAGCGATGCTTGCGCGCCATCTCGTGTGCCCACGGTGGCGCCGCACCATGGTCGACGACGATCAGCACTCCACCCGGCGCGACCGCGGCGACGGCGCGGCGCAGCACCGTGTCACGGTCGAAGTCCAGCGGCGACTGCAGGAACTGCGCTGACACCAGGTCGAACTCGCCGTCTGGGAAGCTCTCCAGCAGATCGTGTCGCTGGAAGTCGATGCGCGCCGTCACCCCGGCCGCCTCCGCGGCGGCGGCCGCCCGGTCCAACGCGGTCGGCGAGATGTCGACCGCCGTCACATGCCATCCGTGCTCGGCCAACCACACGGTGTCCCCGCCCTCGCCACAGCCGAGATCGAGAGCACGCCCCGGCGAGAGCGGCGCGGCCGTCTCGGCGAGCCAGGGATTCACCCGGCCGCTCCACACCCGCTCGCGCGCGCCGTACAGCTCGTCCCAGAACTCCTGCGCCTCAGACATTCACGTGTTCCTTCCATTCGGGGACCGGCAACCCGTGATCGTCGGCCATCAAGGTCTGCATCACCGACGCGCCGGCCAGCGATCCGGCGGCCACCGCTGCCGCGACCTGCGGCACCTGTACGCACACGTCACCCGCGGCGAACACGCCGGGCACCGACGTGCGTTGCATTTCATCGACGGCCACCGCGTCCTCGGCGAGGGGGTGTGATTCCTGGAACCGCACGCCCAGCTGAGCGGCGAGCGGTGAACGCTGACGCAGCCTCGGGGTCACCATCAGGGCACGCCGATCGATGCTCGCCCCCTCGGCGAATTCGATTGCCTCGAGCCCGTCGTCGACGATCCGCAGCCCCGCCACCGTGCGCTCGTCGATGTCGACCCCGGCCGCGGTCAGTCGCGCGCGGTCCTCGCTGCCCAGGTCCGCCGGTCCGTCGGTGAGGACCACGACGTCGTCGCTCCATCCCCGCAACAGCAACGCCGCGTGCACGGCGCGTGGTCCTCGAGCAAGCACCGCGACGGGTTGATCCCTGACCTCCCAGCCGTGGCAGAACGGGCAGTGGAACACCGACCTGCCCCACAGCCGGTCCACCCCCGCCAGTGCCGGGACGTCGTAGGACATTCCGCCCGCCAACACGATTCGCCGCGTCGCGACCCGTCGACCGTCCTGCAGCAGCAGGGCGAACCCGTCGTCGGCACGCTGGGCGTCGACCACTTCACCGATCCGCACCTCCACTGACGGATACGCCGCCAGTTCGGCTCTGCCCGCCGCGTACAGCTCCGCAGGCGTCCGGCCGTCGAACCCGAGCAGCCCACCGATGCCGTGCGCGGACAGGTTGCTCTGCGCGCCGGCGTCGACCACCAGGGTCCGTCGCCGCGCACGTCCCAGCACCAGCGCCGCACTCAAACCCGCGGCGCCGCCGCCCACCACCACACAGTCCCAGATCGCGTCCATGTCCCGAGGTTGCCGCGCACACCGGTCAAGTGCCAAGCTGATTTGCCATGCAGGCAAAGACAGCGGAGGAAGACAGCGTCGACCAGCGGGTCCGGCGTCGGCTACGGGAGTTGCGGACACAGCGCGGGCTCACGCTCGAGGAGGTGGCGAACCGGTCGAGCATCGACGTGTCGACGCTCAGCAGGCTGGAATCGGGCAAGCGTCGCCTCGCTCTGGACCACCTGCCGCGCCTCGCCGCCGCACTGTCGGTGAGCACCGACGACCTGCTGCGTGCACCCGACGCCGAGGACCCACGGGTGAAGAGCAGCTCACACACCCATCACGGCGTCACCTACTGGCCGCTGACCCGGCAGGGCCCGGCAAGCGGCCTGCACGCGTTCAAGATCCGGGTCAGCGCCCGGCGCCGCAAGCCGCCGGAGGAACTGCCGGTGCACGAGGGGCAGGACTGGATGTACGTGCTCTCGGGCCGGCTGCGGTTGATCCTGGGTGACCAGGATTTCACCGTCAAACCCGGTGAGGCGGTGGAATTCTCGACATGGACGCCACACTGGTTCGGCGCCGTGGAGGAAGCGGTCGAGGCGCTCGCGATCTTCGGGCCGCACGGCGAGCGCCTGCACCTGCACACGTCCTGATCGGCGCCTCCGGTCAGAGATAGGACGTCTGGTTCACCAGCCGCACCGACGCAGCGCCGTCGGGGTAGAACTCGGCGATGCTCAGGGAGGCCAAATCGAGGTGCAGCCGGTAGAGGATCGTGGGCCCGGCGTCGAGCGCCAACCGCAGCATGGTCTTGATGGGCGTCACGTGGGACACCACCAGGACGGTCGCGTCGCCGTGCTCGGCGATGATGCGGTCGCGTGCCCGCCGGACGCGGTGCGCCACGGTGTCGAAGCTCTCGCCGCCGGGCGGGTCGATGGCGGTGTCGCGCAGCCACCGCGAGTGCAGTTCGGGATCGCGCTCGGAGGCCTCGGAGAATGTCAGGCCCTCCCAGTCACCGAAGTCCGTCTCGATGAGGTCTTCGTCGACGCTGAGGTCGAGCCCGAGGGCTTTGGCCGCTGCCGCGGCGGTGTCGTACGCGCGTTGCAGCGGCGACGTCACGACGGCCGCGATCCCGCCGCGCTCACCGAGGTATGCGGCTGCGGCGTCGGCCTGCCTGCGGCCGAGTTCGGTCAACGCCGGATTGCCTCGGCCGGAATAGCGCCGCTGAACGGACAATTCGGTCTGCCCGTGCCGCAGCAGCATCAGCCGGGTGGGTGCGCCTCGCGCACCGGTCCACCCCGCCGGGTTCGACACCACCTGTGTCGACGCTGAGTTCTCCGCCGGTTCGGACGGGCCGTCACCGATTCCCGCGGCGGCGTCCATGGCTTCGTTGGCCAGCCGGTCGGCGTGGGAGTTCTGTGCGCGCGGTATCCAGCGGTAGTCCACCCGCTCGAATCTGCCCGCCACACCCTGTGCTTCGCGGTGCAGTTCGATCAGGTCGGGATGCTTGACCTTCCAGCGGCCGTTCATCTGCTCGACCACCAGCTTGGAATCCATGGCGACCGCCACCTCGGTGGCGCCCACCGCGGCGGCCTCCTCGAGTCCCGCGATCAGCCCGCGGTACTCGGCGACGTTGTTGGTGGCACGTCCGATCGCCTGCTTGCTCTCGGCCAGAACGGTGGCACGGTCGGCCGAGAACACCACCGCACCGAAGCCAGCGGGACCCGGGTTGCCGCGCGACCCGCCGTCGGCCTCGACGATCACCTTCATCAGCCGTTGTCCTTGACCCGCAACAGGATCGCACCGCACTCCGGGCATCGGAGCACCTCATCCTCGGGTGCGGCGGAGATCCTCGCCAGTTCGCCGCGGTCGATCTCGATCCGGCAGGCGCCGCACCGCCGGCCCTGCAGCGCGCCCGCCCCGGGACCGCCCCCGGATCGCTGACGCTCGTAGAGTTTCACCAGCTCGGCGTCGAGTGCTTCGACGAGCTCGTCACGGCGCTCGGCACGTTGGCGCCGGGTCTGGCCGAGTTCGTTGACCGCCGCGTCCCGTGCCGCCCGGGCGGCACTCAGACCGGTCTGCAGGTCGTCGATGTCGGTGAGCGCCGCCGACTGCTGCTCCTGCAGTTCCTCGCGCCGCTCCATCACCTCCAGCAGCGAGTCCTCCAGGCTGGCCTGCCTGCGCTGCAGCGTCTCGAGTTCGTGCTGCAGTTCGGTGATCTGCTTGGCGTTGGTGGCGTTGTCGAGCAGTGAGCGGTCCCGGTCCTCCCGCTTGCGCACCGAGTCGATCTCACCTTCGAGCTTGGTCGCCTGGCCCTCGAGATCGTCCAGCGCGATCCGCAGAACGGCCAGCCTGTCGTTGGCCGCGCTGTGCTCGGCCTGCACGGCGTCGAACCGTTGCTGCTCGGCGAGATTCTTGGTCCGGTGGTCGATGCGGCTCAGCTCGGCGTCGACCTGGGCCAGCTCGAGCAACGAACGCTGATGCACTACTTCGGCTTTCATGTCCTCTTTTCCGTACGGTCGTCCTCGACGTTCCACGGGTCGGTGCGCACCGGGCACACGTGCACCGGCAGTGCGGCGCCGAACCGGCCGCGCAGGAGCCCGGCGGCCTGGTGGCACCAGGGGAATTCACTCGCCCAGTGCGCGACGTCGACCAGCGCGACCGGCGAGCCCCGCCGGTGCTCGTCGGCGGGATGATGGCGCAGGTCGGCGGTGACGTAGGCCTGCACGTCCGCGGCCGTCACGGCGTCCAGCAGGGAATCCCCCGCGCCGCCGCACACTGCCACTCTGGACACCGTCGCACGCGGATCGCCCGCGGCGCGCACCCCCCACGTCGTCTCGGGCAGTGCGGCGCGGACCCGCGCGACGAACGCCGAGAGCGGTTCTGGGGCGGGCAGCTCGCCGATCCGGCCGAGGCCGGTGTCGCCGGGCAGCGGCGCCAGCGCGAACACGTCGAACGCGGGTTCCTCGTAAGGATGCGCGGAGCGCACGGCGGCCAGGATGTGTGCCCGCAGCTTGGCCGGTGCGATCACCTCGACCCGGTCCTCCGGCACCCGCTCGACGGCGCCGACGCTGCCGATCGCCGGGTTCGCGCCGTCGTGCGGCAGGAACTGACCGGTTCCGGCGACGGTCCAGCTGCAGTGCGAGTAGTCACCGATGTGGCCGGCGCCTGCTGCGAAGAGCGCCTCGCGCAGCGCGTCGGAATCCTCGGTCGGCACGTAGACGACCCACTTGTCCAGGTTCGTACCCGGGCCGGACGGGGACAGCGCGTCGCCCACCTCGAGCCCGATCGCCTCGGCCAGTGCGTCGGAGACGCCGGGTCGGGCGATGTCGGCGTTCGTGTGCGCGGTGAACAGGGCGCGCCCTGAGCGCAGCAACCGGTGCACCAACGCGCCCTTGGGTGTGCTCGCCGCCACGGTGTCCACACCGCGCAGCAGTAGTGGGTGGTGCGCCAGCAGCAGCCCGCCGTCGGGCACCTCGTCGATGACGTCGGCGGTGGCGTCCACGGCGACTGTCACGGACGTGACGGCCTCGTCGGGGTCGCCGCACACCAGGCCCACCGAATCCCAGCCCTCGGCCAGCCCGGGCGGATACGCGTCGTCGAGGACGTCGATGATCTCGGCCAGACGGACACTCCCCACATCACGACAGTAATGGGCGGTCCGTCCGGTGGGATTTCGGGACGACGCACCGCGTCGGGGACAATGGCGGTGTGACGGACACGCTGGACAGCACGCTCGCCGGGACGCGACCGCAGCTGGTCCTCTTCGACCTCGACGGAACCCTGACCGATTCCGCCCGCGGGATCGTGTCGAGCTTCAAGCACGCGCTCGCCGAGGTCGGCGCCACGGTGCCCGACGGCGACCTGGCCGGCCGGATCATCGGGCCGCCGATGCACCACACGCTCGGGGCGATGGGGCTCGGGGACCGCACCGCCGCCGCCGTCGCCGCCTACCGGGCCGACTACACGACGCGGGGCTGGTCGATGAACAGCCTGTTCGACGGCATCCCCGACCTGCTGGCGGATCTGCGGGCGGCCGGCGTGCGGCTGGCGGTGGCCACGTCGAAGGCCGAGCCGACGGCGCACCGCATCCTCGAGCACTTCGGTCTGGCCGACCACTTCGAGGTGATCGCCGGCGCCAGCGTCGACGGCTCGCGCGCCGCGAAGGCCGACGTGGTGGCCCATGCGCTGGCGAAGCTGACGCCGCTGCCCGAGCGGGTACTGATGGTCGGCGACCGCAGCCACGACGTCGAGGGCGCCGCCGCGCACGGCATCGACACGGTGGTGGTCGACTGGGGCTACGGCCGCACAGATTTCACCGAACCCGGCGCTGTGCGCGGGCGGGCGCACGTCGCCACCGTGGCCGACCTGCGCGAGGTGCTCGGTGTCTGACCCACGGCGGGCAGGAGCGACGCGACCCGGGGATGAACCATTGCACGTCACGTTCGTCTGCTCGGGCAACATCTGCCGCTCGCCGATGGCGGAGAAGATGTTCGCCCATCAGATCGCCGAGCGCGGCCTGGCCGAGGTGGTGCGGGTGAGCAGCGCGGGCACCGGCGGCTGGCACGCGGGCGACCCGGCCGACA
>NZ_JAUMSQ010000095.1:0-14130 GCF_030519285.1 Mycolicibacterium arseniciresistens | reverse complement strand
GGCCCATCCGCGCCGCCCCCGCCGCCCGCCGGCCTGCCCGCCATGCTCCTGCCCGCCGAGAGGCCCTCACCGTGACGCTGCGAACGATCGGCCGGCGTGCCATCGCGGTCACCACGACCGCGATGGTCTGCGTGACGGGATGCAGTTTCCAGGGCGTCAACTCGCTGACGTTGCCGGGGACGGTCGGCGGCGGTGCGTCATACACCGTCGAACTGGCGAATGTGGGTACACTCGAACCGAATTCGCCCGTCATGATCAACGATGTCGTCATCGGCAGCGTCCGGCACATCCGCGTCGCGGGCCGACACGCCGACGTGGAGATCTCGGTGCGCCCCGGCGTCGACATCCCTGCCAATGCCGCGGCGACGGTGGGCCAGACCAGCCTGCTGGGTTCCATGCATCTGGAGCTGACGCCCCCGGTCGGTCAGCCGCCCAGCGGTGTGCTCGACGCCGGCGCGACGATCCCGCTGAACCGCTCGTCGACCTACCCCTCGACCGAGCAGACCCTCGCCGCGCTCTCGGCGGTGGTCAACGCAGGTGGGCTTGGCCAGATGGGCGACATCATCCACTCCCTCAACGCCGCGTTCGCCGGTCGCCAGAGCGACATCCGCGACCTGCTCGGCCGGCTCGACACCTTCGTCGGCACCCTGAACGACCAGCGCGACAACATCATCGCGACGGTCACCGAACTGAACAGGTTCGCCGCGGCGATGGCCGGCCAGCGCGACGTCATCAGCCGGGCACTCGACGAGGTCCCCGCAGCACTCGACGTGCTGCTGCGCGAGCGCCCCCGCTTGATCGAGGCGCTGAACAGCCTGCGCGCCTTCAGCGACACCGCAACCGCTGTCACCGGCTCCGTCAAGGCGGACCTCCTGGAGAACCTGCGGCATCTCGCACCGACCCTGCGGGCACTGGTCGACGTCGGACCGGAGATCAGTCAGGCGCTCGGCTTCGCCACGACATTCCCGCTGAACCAGAACATCATCGACCGCGGTATCCGCGGCGACTACATGAATCTGTTCGTCACCGTCGACCTGACGCTCGGGCGTTTCAAGCGGGGCCTGTTGGCAGGCACGTCCTTCGGCGACGAGAACGCCCCGCTGGTGCCCGCCCCGGGCGACCCGGGCTATGCCTCGTTCTACTCCAAGAATCCGTTGGGCGAGGCCGTCGCCCCGCCCGTGGGGGTGCTGGGACCAGAGCGGCTGCCCACCGCCCCGCCCACTCCGCCGGGGCCGCCGCCGCCGCCGGGGGGTGGTGGCTGATGTTGACCCGCCTGATCAAGATCCAGTTGGTCGTGTTCACCATCGCCTCGATCGTCGCCGTCACAGTGATGGTCGTCAAATACGTACAGGCTCCGACGATGCTCGGTGTCGGGCGCATCGACGTGACACTCGAAATGCCCAACGCCGGCGGCCTCTACCGCTTCGCGAACGTCACCTACCGCGGTGTGCAGATCGGCAGGGTGACGGGCGTCGACGTGAACCGCGGAGGTGCCGTGGCCACGCTGTCGCTGGCGACGTCGCCACCGGTGCCCGCCGATCTGCAGGCCGAGGTGCGCAGTGTCTCCGCGGTCGGCGAGCAGTACGTGGACCTGCAGCCGCGTACCCGCAGCGGCCCCTACCTTCGCGACGGCTCGGTGATACCGGCCGCGGCGGTGGTCGTACCGCAGGAGGTGGCGCCGATGATCGACCGGCTGAGCGCCCTGATCACGAGCATCCCGAAGGACAGGCTGACCGTACTGCTGGACGAGTCCTTCGCGGCGTTCGACGGCGCCGCGTACGACCTGCAGTCCCTGATGGATTCGGCGTCGCGCATCGCAGGTGACACCGATGCGGTGGCCGACCGGACGGCAACACTCATCGAGGACACCGGTCCGGTGCTCGACGGTCAGGCCGTCAGTGCCGATTCCCTGCGCACCTGGTCGAAGCGGCTGGCCGGGGTGAGTGGCCAACTGGTGGCGAACGACCCGCAGGTCCGCACCCTGCTGCAAACCGGACCCGCTGCCGCGCAGGAGGTCTCGCGACTGCTCGAACAGGTACGTCCCACGCTGCCGGTGCTGCTGGCCAACATGACGTCACTGGGTCAGGTTGCGGTGACCTACCGGCCGGGCCTCGAGCAGCTACTCGTGCTGTTGCCGCCCGCGTCGGCGATGTACCAGTCGGCGGTCGGCAGCAACAACGCCACCGGCATCCCGATCGGCGACTTCCGCATCTCGGTCAGTGACCCGCCGTCCTGCACCGTCGGCTTCCTGCCGCCGTCGCAGTGGCGGTCCCCGGCAGACACGACCACCATCGACACTCCCGACGGTCTCTATTGCAAGCTGCCGCAGGACTCTCCGGTCGCCGTACGCGGCGCCCGCAATTTCCCGTGCATGGACAAACCCGGCAAATATGCGCCGACTGTCGCCGAGTGCAAGAGCGACAAGCCTTTTCAGCCGCTGGCCGCCCGGCAGCACGCGCTGGGCCCGTATCCGCTCGACCCGAATCTGATCGCGCAGGGCGTCCCGCCGGACGGGCGGGTCGATGTCGACGAGCGGATCTTCGGACCTCTCGGTGGAACGCCGCCCTTAGCGCCCCCGCCCGCGGATCCGCCACCGACGGGACCGCCGCCCGGACCGGCCGCCGCGCCGAGCGGATACTCCACCGATTCCGATTCCGATTCCGATTCCGATTCCGATTCCGGTTCCGGCAGCGCGTCGGTTGCCGTCGCACGCTACGACCCGACCACCGGTCAGTACGCATCCCCGACCGGCGAAATATCCGAGCAGGCCGATGTGGTGGCCCCCGGAACCCCGAAGACCTGGCAGAACCTCGTCTACTCGGATGCCGGATGACCCGCCCGCCGGCGCTGCTGGTCGCCGCGCTCGTCGCATCGGCCGGGGTCGCCGCGGCACCGGCAGGCGCCACCGGCGACGAGGTCGCCCTCAACGGCACGTTCACCGCGTTCTCCGACGGCCTGTGGGCCAAGACGAACGAGATCATGGCCTACCAGGCCGACGTGACCAGCAGGTGGACCCTCACCTCGTCGTGCACCACCTACCAGGACTGCACCGGCACCGTTACCAGCGACCAGGGGTGGACCGCTGACCTGGTGTACCAGAGCCAGCGGTGGCGGGCCGTGCACGTCATCCGGGACTGGCAGCGGTGCCCGGACGGAACGACTGCACCGGGCGAGCAGTCGTTCACCTTCTGGGCGGCCCGCCTCGACGCACCCGATCGCCATGACCGGCTCACCGGATTCGACGAGACCACCGGGCCCAGCGGCGCGTGCGGGGTCAACAGATGGCTGAACGTGCGGATGCCCTTCACCCTCACCAGGACGGGCTGACCGCTCCGCGAGGTAGTGCTAACCCCCACCAGGCTGTGAGGCCAGCAGCATTCCGGCCGCACCCCGGTGGCCATAGCGTCATTCCCGTACCGACTCGAAAGGGATGACGGACATGGTTGCTACGGAAATGATTGCCCGAGAACGAATTCTGCGCTCGTGCGGTCCGACCGCGATCGACGCGGAGCTGGCCGCGCGATTCGAGCGGGACGCACTGCCCTACGTCGACCAGCTGTTCCGGGGCGCACTGCGCCACACCCGCAGCCGGGTCGACGCCGAGGACCTGGTGCAGGAGACGATGATGAAGGCCTACGTCGGCTTCGCCACCTTCCGCGAGGGCAGCAACCTGCGGGCCTGGCTGTTCCGCATCATGAGCAACGCCTGGATCGGCGCCTACCGGACATCCCAGCGTCGGCCCGACGAGTTCCTCACCGACGAGCTGACCGACGCCCAGTTCTACGCAACGGCGGCGATGCGGCCGTCGGCCGAACTGGAGGCCCTTGCGGCGATGACCGACGACAACGTCCGGGCCGCGCTGGACGCACTGCCGGAGGGCCAGCGGCTCGCGGTGTACTACGCCGACGTCGAGGGCTTCAAATACCAGGAGATCGCCGACATCATGGCCGTGCCGCTGGGCACCGTGATGTCGAGGGTGCACCGCGGCAGGCGGCAGCTTCGCCGACTGCTCACCGACGTCGCCGCGGAACGCGGCTACCTGGCGCCGGTCGCCGTCGCGTCCTGAACCGCCTCACTCCGGCAGCCGAAGCTCCGGCTTCTCGACCTCTTCGATGTTGACGTCCTTGAAGGTGATCACCCGCACCTGTTTGACGAACCGCGCGGGCCGGTACATGTCCCACACCCAGGCGTCGGAGAGCCGCAGCTCGAAGTACACCTCGCCGTTGGCGTTGCGCGGCACCATCTCGACGCTGTTGGCCAGGTAGAACCGCCGTTCGGTCTCCACGACATAGCTGAACTGACCGACGATGTCCTTGTATTCGCGGTACAGCGAGAGCTCCATCTCGGTTTCATACTTCTCGAGATCCTCGGCACTCATGGGCTGCGCTGTCCTTCTGCTCGGTTCATGTCATCTTTCCTCACCCGACGTCGCCCCGCTGCTCCGGCTCCAGATCCAGCGCGTCCAATACTCCGCCGGGGACGTCGCGCACCACCACCTCGGTGCGGCTACCCGCGCGGCGCACGTTCACAAACGAATAGCGGTGTTCGGGACAGGGCCCCAGCTCGGCCAGCGCCGCGGTGTGCGTCGACGTGCAGTAGCCCTTGTGCAGGGCGAACCCGTAACCGGGATGCTCGTCCTCCATCGCGACCATCAGCCGGTCCCGGCTCACCTTCGCCAGCACGCTCGCGGCCGCGATGCACGCCGCCGCGGCGTCCCCACCGATCACCGGCAGTGACGGCATGGGCAGCCCCGGCACCCGGAACCCGTCGGACAGCACATACCCCGGCCGCACCGGCAGGCCTGCCACCGCACGGCGCATCCCTTCGATGTTCGCGACGTGCACACCGCGGCGGTCGACCTCGGTCGAGGAGATGAACACCACGTGATAGGCCAGCGCGTAGCGGCGGATCAGCGGGAACAGCCGCTCGCGCTCCTTCTCGCCCAGCTTCTTGGAGTCGTCGAGGGCGGCGAGGCTCTCCAGCCTGTTCGGGCCGAGCACACACGCCGCGACGACCAGCGGTCCGGCGCAGGCACCGCGGCCCACCTCGTCGACACCCGCGACGGGCCCGAGCCCACCGCGGTACAGCGCCGATTCGAGGGTGCGCAGTCCGGCGGACTTCCGCATCACCGCCCGGGGCGGCCAGGTCGCCGGCACGCTCAGCCTCCGCATCTTGCGCCGCGGCTCGATCGCCGCCGCTAGGAATCCGTCTGGGGGTTCACCGAGCCGACCCCGCCCCACCGCGACGGCGGCCACGCGATGAACCGCGCCTTACCGATCACATTGTCCACCGGCACGGTGCCCGCCGTCGGGTCGCCCGTGCACAGCAGCCCGCGCTGCGCGTCGGCCGGCTGGTTGCTGCAGTGCGCCCGGGAATCGGCGGAGTGGGTGCGGTTGTCGCCCATCACCCACACCCTGTCGGCCGGCACGGTGACCGGCCCGAACTCGTTGCCCAGACAGGGGTAGATGGCGGGATCGGCCATCATGGTCTGCGGGTCCAGGTACGGCTCGTCGAGCCGCTTGCCGTTGACCGTCAGCCCGGTCGCGGCGCGGCACTCCACCGTCTGCCCGCCCGTCGCGATCACACGTTTGACCAAGTCGTTCTCGTCCGGCGGCACGAAGCCGACGAACGACAGCGCGTTCTGCACCAAACGGATCGCGGTGTTGTCCGACCGGATCGACTTGTAGCCGATGTTCCAGTTCGGCGGGCCCTTGAACACGACGACGTCACCGGGTTCGGGCTGGGTGAACCGGTAGGTCAGCTTGTCGACCATGATGCGGTCACCCACACAGCCGGGACATCCGTGCAGCGTCGGCTCCATGGACTCCGACGGGATCAGGTAGGGCCGCGCGACGAACGTCAGCATCACGTAGTACAGAACCAGCGCGATGGAGACGAGGATCGCGCCCTCGCGCAGCGCTCCGCGCTTGCGGTCCGGCTTGTCCTGCTCGCGATCCGGTCCCGCTTCGTCGACGGCGTCCTCGGCCATCCCGTCGGCTGGGGGGTCGGCGGGGTCGCTGGATCGGGTCACCAGGTCAGACTAGCCAGCGTGGCGTGCCGACCGTCGCAACGGGCACAGCGCGGCAAGTCAGCGCTTTTCCTTGATCTTCGCCTTCTTGCCACGCAATTCGCGCAGGTAGTACAGCTTGGCCCGGCGGACGTCACCGCGGGTCACCACGTCGACGTGGTCGACGTTGGGCGAGTGCACCGGGAAGGTGCGCTCGACGCCGACGCCGTAGCTCTCCTTGCGGACCGTGAAGGTCTCGCGGATGCCACCACCTTGGCGGCGGATGACCACACCCTTGAAGACCTGGATGCGCTCCTTGGACCCCTCGATGACCTTCACGTGGACATTGATGGTGTCGCCGGGGCCGAAAGCCGGGATGTCGTCGCGCAGCGACGTCTGGTCGACGAAGTCCAGCGTGTTCATCGGTGACACTTCCTTGTTTGTTCGCGGCGTCGGGGCAGGCTGTCGCAGTGCGGCGCGCCACCGTGCCGGGGTGTTCCGGGCGTTTCGAGGTGTATCACGCAGCACACGGACGTACCCGGCCGCTGCGGACAACTGCTCAATTGTGCCAGACGGGCACCGTTGCAGTGAAATCGCCGGTGCGAAAAGGCGGGCGGGCGTGCCCCCCACCGAGCCGTTAGGCTGGAATCACCGGCCAGGGCAACGGTGCGACCGCCGGTTCCGACGACTCCCGAAAAGTATGCCGAGGAGAGATATGCGACGGCCGTGCAGGGTCGTGACGGCCGGCGCAGCCCTGCTGGCCGCGGCGCTCACGATCTCCGGGTGCGAGGCGCGGGTGTATGGCACGCCGCCGCCTCCGGCCGAAGCCCCGCACCTGACGGTGGTGGCGCCGGAAGGCAGCTTGGCCCCGCTGCCGATCGCGCCGCCCGACCAGCCTGCCGCCAGCTTCGACGGGCTGGCCGACCGCGCGCAGCAGGCCACCGCGGAGGCCGCCGACGCAGGGGCCGACATCACCGCCCTGGTGCTCGACCGCAACACAGGCCTGACGGTGTCCAACGGCAACACGCGCGGCATCGCCATCGCATCGGTGGTCAAGCTCTTCATCGCCGACGAGATGCTGCGCAGCGACGCACCGCTCTCGCCGGAGGACCGCACGCTGTTCGACGCCATGCTGCGCTCCTCCGACGACAGCGCCGCCGAGGTGTTCTGGAACCGCTACGGCGCCAGCTCGATCGTGACGAAGGTGGCCGCCCGCTACGGCCTGCGCGGCACCCGCCCACCGAGCAACGGGCTCTGGTACAACACCATCAGCACGGCCGCCGACCTGGTGCGCTTCTACGACATGCTGCTCTCCGGCGCAGGGGGGCTGCCTCCCGACAAGGCCGACATGATCGTCGGCGACCTGTATTCGGCGGCGCCCACCGGACTCGACGGAACCCAGCCGGGCGGGACCTATCCCCAGCGCTTCGGCATCCCCGACGGGTTGCCGGGCGAGCGGGTCGGCTACAAGCAGGGCTGGATGTGCTGCGTCGGGTCGGACTGGATGCACCTGTCCACCGGCATCGTCGGCCAGGACCGGCGGTACGTGATGGTGGTGGGCTCGGACCAGCCCGCCGGCCCCGCGGTGGCCCGCGAGACGATCACGCAGTTCGTCCGGACGATGTTCCCCGGCGGCAGGATCTCCTAGGAGTCGCCGCCGAGCAGATCGGGCCTGCGGTCCCTGGTGCGCTGCACCGCCTGCTCCCGCCGCCACGCGGCGATCTTGGCGTGATCGCCCGACAGCAGCACCTCGGGCACCGTCAGGTCGCGCCACGTCGGCGGCCGCGTGTAGCTGGGGCCCTCCAGCAGCCCGTCGGAGTGCGAGTCGTCCTGGTGCGACGCCGGGTTGCCGAGCACGTTGGGCAGCAGCCGCACCACCGCCTCGACCATCACGATCGCCGCGGACTCGCCCCCGGTGAGCACGTAGTCGCCGATCGACACCTCCTCGACCCGCATGCGCCTCGCGGCGTCGTCGGCAACCCGCTGGTCGATGCCCTCGTAACGGCCGCAGGCGAACACCAGGTGCCGTTCGGCCGTCCACCGCCGCGCCGTGGCCTGATCGAAGAGCCGGCCTGCCGGCGTCGGGACGACCAGAAGCGTGTCGGGGGTGCAGATCTCGTCGAGCGCATCGCCCCACACCGGCGCCTTCATCACCATGCCGGGGCCTCCGCCGTAGGGCGAGTCGTCCACCGACCGGTGCACGTCATGGGTCCACCGCCGCAGGTCGTGTACGCCGAACTGGATGTGGCCGGCCTCGATCGCCCTGCCGGGCAACGACTCCCGCAGCGGATCGAGGAATCGCGGGAAGATCGTGATGACGTCTATCCGCATGCCGTCAGTTCATCTCCAGCAGGCCCTCGGGCGGGTCGATCTCGACGGAGCCGTCGGCCAGCGACACCGAGGTGACGATGGCGGCCACGAACGGGACCAGTACCTCCGCGCCGCCTGACCGGCGCACCGCGAGCAGCTCGCCGCCCGCGGTGTGCAGCACCTCGGTCACCGTGCCCACCTCGAGCCCCCCGACGGTGCGCACGGTCAGACCCTCGAGCTGGTGGTCGTAGTACTCGTCGGGCTCCTCGATCGGTGGCAGGTCCGCGGAATCGACGAGGAACACCGTGCCGCGCAGCGCGTCGGCGGCGGTGCGGTCGGCCACGCCCTGCACCCGGACCAGCAGCCGCCCGCCGTGGGGGCGCACCGACTCGACCACGAACTCGCGTTCGGGGCCGGCCTTCGAGCGGCCACGCAGCCGGGCGCCGGCGACGAATCGGCCTTCCGGATCGTCGGTGCGGACGTCGACGACGAATTCGCCCGTGACGCCGTGCGCCTTGGCGACACGACCGACTACCAGGTCCATCGTGTTCCCCGAGTCGTTTCGGCCCTGCCCAGGGGCAGGGGGACTACTGGTCGGTGTCCACCACGTCGACGCGGATGCCCCGGCCACCGATCCCGGCGACCAGGGTGCGCAGCGCCGTCGCGGTACGCCCGCCGCGCCCGATCACCTTGCCGAGATCGTCGGGATGGACGTGCACCTCGACGGTGCGGCCACGCCGGTTGGTCACCAGGTCGACCTGCACGTCATCGGGGTTGTCCACGATTCCGCGCACCAGATGCTCGACGGCGTCGACGACGACAGTCACGACCGCGCTCAGCTCTCGGCCGACGAGGGCTCAGCGCCGGTGGCGCCGGCGACGGTGGCGTCAGCGCCTTCGGCCGCGGGCTCGGACTTGTCGGCCGAACCGGACGGATCGGCGGTCGCCTCGATGTCGGAGGCGGCCTTCTTGGCGGGCGCCTTCTTCTTCTTCGGCTGGGTGGCCTCGGCGCCGGAGCCGCCGTCGGCCTCGGCCAGCGCAGCGTTGAACAGGTCGAGCTTGCTGGGCTTGGGCTCCTTGACCTTCAGGGTGCCCTCCGCGCCGGGCAGACCCTTGAACTTCTGCCAGTCGCCGGTGATCTTCAGCAGTGCCAGCACCGGTTCGGTGGGCTGGGCGCCGACGCCCAGCCAGTACTGCGCGCGCTCGGAGTCGATCTCGATGAGGCTCGGCTCTTCCTTCGGGTGGTACCGGCCGATGACCTCGATGGACCGGCCGTCGCGGCGGTTGCGCGCGTCGGCGACGGCGATGCGGTACTGGGGGTTGCGGATCTTGCCGAAACGAGCAAGTTTGATCTTGACAGCCATCTGTGGCGATTCTCCTGTGTCTGCCACGCTTGCAATTCAAGCGACGCGGGCGGGATGCCCGGTCCGGTTTTGCCTTGCGTGTGTGACCACCGGACAAGCACCCCGCGAGAAGCCGGAGGCTGATCGCACAGGGCGGGTCGCCCGGTAGACAGCCGCCTATTGTGCCAGAACGGACAGGTCAAGCGGAAATCGCGGCGTCACTGCTTGTCGAAGCACTTCACCTCGACGCGCCTGCTCATCCGCCAGCCGGGGTCGGCGCGGACGAACTCGTCCTCGTACCAGAGGCCGATCAGCATGGTCGTCGGCCTTTCGCCGGCGAACACCATCGGGTTGAAGCAGAACGTGCGGGCCGTGGCTCTGTCTTCTCCGAGGTCGCCGCCCAGCTTGATGGCCGGCAGCCCCAGCATGTGGGCGTAGCCGCTGAAGAACTTCGGCAGCACATCGGCCAGCCAGGTCTTGACCTCCGGGTAGCGGCCGTCGATGCCACCGGTGGCCCGGTAGTCGATGTAGGCGTCGGGCACGAACACCTCGTCGAGCTCGTCGAACCGTCGCCGGTCGATCGCCTCGGAGTAGGTGATCAGCAACTGCTGGATCTCGAGCCGGTCCGAGATCTCCGCCTGCGACAACATGGCGTCATTCAACACGACCGCAGCGGCCGGTGATCTTGCGGTCAACGTGATTCAAAGGATCGACCGGACCCCGCGATCGACGTGTACTACAGCGAGCCCTCGAAACGGGCCCCGCCGACGCCGCGTTCCCGCGCGTCACCTCACCTTCGGAGTTCTCCTGTGTTCAACCGTCTTTCACGCCTCGCCGCGGCATCAGCACTGCTCCTCGCGACGGTCGTCGCCTGCGCCAATGACGACGACGGCACCGGCTACACACTGCGCATCGGCGCGACCTCTCCCACCGGGACCCCCGCCGGGTCGCTGGGGTGGGGCGACAAGGAGGGCATCCTTTCCGAGCAGCTCAAGGCCGCCGGCGTCGACAAGATCGAGTACTCGTTCTTCCAGTCCGGCAGCGATGTCGCCTCGGCGCTGTTCGCCGGCGCCGTCGACGTCGCCGCCATCGGGGACAACCCCGCCCTGCGCGCCCGCAGCAGAGACCCGAAAGTCGTGCTGCTGAGCCTAGATTCGATCAACGGTGACGCGTGGCTGGTGGGCGCCAAGGGCGGACCCACCGACATCGCGGGCTTGGTCGGCAAGTCGGTCACCGCACCGCAGGGCACCATCCGCGACCGGGCGGCCAAGCAGCTGATCGCCGCTGCCGGGCTCACCGGAAAAATCCAGGTCCGCGACGTGCCGACACCCGAATCCATCGCCGGGTTGAGCTCGGGCCAGATCGACGCCACCGTCGTCACCGGGGCCAGCGCGATCGAACTGGAGAACAAGGGCTTCCCCGTCATCGACAGTCTGTCGCGGCACGGCTTCGGCAGCACCGGCACCAACATCGCGCTCAACACCTTCACCGAGGCGCACCCCGAGTTCGCCGACGCCTGGCGCAAGGCCGTCACCGCGGTCAATGTCGACATCACCGAGAACTTCGACGCCTACCTCGCCTGGGTCGCCCAGACCGACGGAACGCAGCTGGACTTCGTCAAACAGGCGACGAAGAAGGACGAGTTCAACACCGAACCGTTCCCCGCCGAGGGCGTGGACCAGCTCGAGGCGGCCTACGAGTTCCTCAACGCCGACGGGTCACTGGAGAACGAGTACTCGGTGCGTGAATGGGCCGGGGCGAAGCAGTGACGGCCACGGTCGCGCCTGCACGCCCCGGCGCCCCGGCACCCGAGTTGATCGACGTCGTCGCCGGGCACCGCCGCCGGCGCGGCATGTGGGCCAGGATCCCGCGCCCGGTGCGCCGCATGGTGAGCCCGGTGCTGATCCTGGCGGCGTGGACCATCGGGTCGACCACCGGTCTGCTCAACCCGGATCTGTTCCCCAATCCGGCACACGTCGCCGGCACCGCGTGGCGACTGCTGTCCGACGGCCAGCTCGCCCTGCACGTCGGGGTGTCGGCGACCCGGGTGCTCACCGGCACCGTGCTGGGCATCCTGTTCGGTGTGCTGCTGGCGGTGCTGGCGGGCCTCACCCGCACCGGTGAGGACCTGCTCGACTGGACGATGCAGATCCTCAAGGCCGTACCGAATTTCGCGCTCACCCCGTTGTTGATCATCTGGATGGGCATCGGTGAGGGCCCCAAGATCGTGCTCATCACCCTCGGCGTCGCGATCGCCATCTACATCAACACCTACGCGGGAATCCGCGGTGTGGACCAGCAGCTGGTCGAGATGGCCCAGACCCTCGAGGCGCGCAGGTCCACGCTGATCACCCAGGTCATCCTGCCCGGCGCGATGCCGAATTTCCTCGTCGGCCTTCGCCTCGGGCTGTCGAGCGCGTGGCTGAGCCTGATCTTCGCCGAGATGATCAACACCACCGAGGGCATCGGTTTCCTGATGTCGCGCGCGCAGACCAATCTGCAGTTCGACGTCTCGCTGCTGGTGATCGTGATCTACGCGGTGGCGGGCCTGGCGTCGTACTCACTGGTGCGGGTGCTGGAACGGCTGCTGTTGTCCTGGCGCAACGGGTTCACCGGTTTCGAGGGCACCGCATGAGCGATCCGGTGGTGACCGTCCGGGGGCTGCGCCGGGCATTCGGGGCGCAACGGGTGCTCGACGACCTCGACCTCGACATCGCCGAGGGCGAATTCGTCGCGATGCTGGGCCGCTCGGGTTCCGGCAAGAGCACCCTGCTGCGGATCCTGGCCGGTCTCGACCACCAGGTCACCGGATCGGTGGTGGCGCCGAAGTCGCGGGCCGTGGTGTTCCAGAACCCGCGGCTGCTGCCCTGGCGCCGGGCGCTGAAGAACGTCACCTTCGCGCTGACCGACCGCGGGCCGGACGCGCCGAGCCGGACCGACCGCGGTCGCTCGGCTCTGGCCGAGGTGGGCCTGACCGACAAGGCCGCTGCATGGCCGCTGTCGCTGTCCGGCGGCGAGGCCCAGCGGGTCGCGCTGGCGCGCGCGCTCGTCCGGGAACCCGACCTGATGCTGCTCGACGAGCCGTTCGGGGCGCTCGACGCGCTCACCCGGATCAAGATGTACAAGCTGCTGCACGAACTGTGGGCGCGCAGGCGGATGGCGGTGCTGCACGTCACCCACGATGTCGACGAGGCGATCCTGCTGGCCGACCGGGTGGTGGTGCTCTCCGGTGGGCGGGTGTCGCTGAATCGCCCTGTCGAACTGCCCTTTCCGCGTACCCGGGGCGACGCCGGCTTCGCCGAGCTGCGCAGCGATCTGCTCGCCGAACTGGGAGTGCGCGAGGAGGTGGGCGATGACCGGCACAACGCCGTCCCCTGACGTCCACGACACCGACGTCCTCGTGCTCGGCGGCGGCCCCGCCGCCACCTGGGCGGCGATCTCGGCGGCCGAGAGCGGCAGCCGCGTCACGCTGGTGGACAAGGGCTACTGCGGAACGAGCGGGGCCACCGCGGCCGGGGGCAACAATCTGTGGCTGGTGCCGCCGGGGTCCCCGCGCGACGACGCGGTCCGCCGCCATCAGGCCGTGGCCGGCGGCATCACCGATCAGGACTGGATGTCGCGGGTGCTCGCCACCTCATGGGAACGCATCGAACACCTGGCGCAGTGGGGCTATCCGTTCCCGGTGGGTCTCGACGGTGAACCGTTGCGCAGCAGCCTGCAGGGACCCGAGTACATGCGCCGGATGCGGCGCCGGACCCACCGCAGCGGCGTGCGGATCCTCGACCACCACCCGGCACTCGAGCTGACCACCGACCGCGACGGCGTCGTCGACGGCGCCGCGGGCATCGCGCGGCAGGACGGCGGACGGCCGTGGCGGATCCGTGCGGGCGCGGTGGTCATCGCCACCGGCGGCACCGCCTTCCTGTCCGGGACCTTCGGCACCAACGTCGACACCGGCGACGGCCTGCTGATGGCGGCCGAGCACGGCGCACACCTGTCCGGCATGGAGTTCAGCAGCGCGTATGCGCTGGCGCCGGAGTGGGGTGGGCACACCAAGGGCCGGATGCTGCAGTGGGGCAGCTTCTACGACGAGGACGGGCAACCGCTGGCCACGCGGCCGGGCCTGACCGGACGGCAGGATGCGCAGTGGGCGCTGGCGCACGGCAGGCGGGTGTTCGCCCGGCTCGACCGGGCCCCCGCCCACGTCCGGCAGACGATGCGCGACGCGCAGCCCAACTACTTCCTGCCCCTGGACAAGGCGGGCATCGACCCGTTCACGACGGCCTACCCGGTGCGGATGGTCTACGAGGGCAGCGTGCGCGGCACCGGCGGACTGCGCATCACCGGGCCCGATTGTGCGACAACGGTTCCCGGCGTGTTCGCCGCCGGTGACGCCGCGACGCGCGAACTGGTCACCGGCGCGGTCAGCGGTGGCGGCAGCCGCAACGGGTCATGGGCGATCGCCTCCGGG
>NZ_JAUMSQ010000094.1:0-15010 GCF_030519285.1 Mycolicibacterium arseniciresistens | reverse complement strand
GCGGTCAGCGGTGGCGGCAGCCGCAACGGGTCATGGGCGATCGCCTCCGGGACGTTCGCGGGGCGCGGCGCCGCCGAGTTCAGCAGGCGCCGCAGGGCCGCGCCGGCCGCATCGACGCCCGGGTCCGTCCGCGGCGGCAGCGGTGTACCCACCGCCGATGAGGTGGTGCGCGCGGTGCAGTCGCACATCCTGCCGCCGCTACGCAGCTACCTGAAGTCCGCGGACCGGCTCCGCGAGTCGGCGGCGGCGCTGGAGACGCTGTGGCGCGACGTGTCCGGCGGCCTGGCGCCGCTGCCCGACCGAGAGGGTTACAAGGCGCGGCAGGCCGTCGCGCTGGTGGCGACCGCCCGCTGGATCACCGCGGCGTCACTGGTGCGGCAGGAGACCCGCGGCCTGCACCGCCGCGAAGACCTCCCCGACACCTCGCCGGCGTTCGCGCACCGCATCCTCGTCGGCGGTCTCGACGAGGTGTGGACGGCCATCGATCCGGTCGCACCGCGGTTCGCGGCCGCCCCGGTGGCGGCGGGGGCCTGCGCGTGATCGAGATCGTCAGCGCGCAGGCGTGCATCGCCTGCGACATCTGCATCAAGGTCTGCCCCACCGACGTCTTCGACCGCGGGCCGGACGGGGTGCCGACGATCGCCCGTCAGGGCGACTGCCAGACCTGCTTCATGTGCGAGGCGTACTGCCCCACCGACGCCCTCTACGTGTCCCCCGCGGCGACGCCCGTCGGGGCGGACAGCCCGCACGCCGACGAAGACGCGGTCGCCCGGTCCGGCCTGCTCGGCGGGTACCGGCGGATGGTCGGCTGGGGTCAGGGCCGGGAGGCGGGTGCGCGCAGGGACAGGAACCCGTTGCTGTCGGCGGTGCCGCCGCTGCCGGAGTCCGCGCTGCCCGTCCCGGCGCCCGTCTGCGACCGGATGTGGAATCACCCGCAACCGTCGGGTTAGGCTCACCGCCCATGGGGAGGCTGTTGGCGGCCGTGACGGCCGCGCTGTGTCTGTTCGCATCGAGCGCGACGACGACCACGGTGACGGCCTCGGCCGTGCCCGCGGTGGGCGTCAGCCAGCCGACGGGTTCGCTGCCCATCCCGGACGGACCCGCCCAGGCCTGGGTGGTGGCCGACATGGATACCGGCCGCGTGCTCGCCGGCCGCGAGCAGAACACCCGCTACGCCCCCGCCAGCACCATCAAGGTGCTGCTGGCGCAGGTGGTGCTCGACGAGGTGCCACTGGACTCGACGATCGTCGCCGACGAGGCCGACACCAGGGTCGAGTGCAACTGCGCCGGTGTGCAGCCCGGCCACGTCTACACCGCCCGTCAGCTGCTGGAGGCGCTGCTGCTGGTGTCCGGGAACGACGCGGCCAACACGCTGGCCCGGATGCTCGGTGGCGCCGACGCCGCGGTCGCGAAGATGAACGCCAAGGCGGCCTCGCTCGGTGCGCACGGCACCAACGCGGTCACCCCGTCCGGACTGGACGGCCCCGGCATGCCGTTCTGGTCGACGCCGCACGACCTCGCGGTCATCTTCCGGGCGGCGATGGCCTACCCGGTGTTCGCACAGATCACTGCGATGCCGTCGACGGTGTTCTTCACCAAGGCCGGCGACGCCGTGCTGGTCAACCAGGACGAACTGCTGCACCGCTACCCCGGTGCCATCGGCGGCAAGACCGGTTTCACCGACATCGCGCGCAAGACCTTCGTGGGCGCCGCGCAGCGCGACGGCCGCAGGCTGGTGGTCGCAATGATGTACGGACTCGTCAAAGAGGGCGGGCCGACGTACTGGGATCAGGCCGCGGCCCTACTGGATTGGGGTTTCGCGCTCAACCGCGACGCCGGAGTCGGCGCGCTGTAACCACCGGCCGGCGTCCTCACACCTGTCGACACCGAGCTGCAATGGCTTCGAGACGGATTCGATGCGGCGGCAACACTACGCTCGGCGGCCGTGGCCACGTCGCGCGAGCGTTCCTGGGCGCGCACGCTGGTAGCGGCGCTCGCCGTCCCGATACTGGCGGTGGTGCCCGTCCCCGCCGCCGCTGCGGATCCCGTCGGGGTGGCGCCCGCGGGTGCGGTGTCGCTGCCCGAAGGCCCGGCACAGTCGTGGCTGCTCGCCGATCTGGACTCCGGGCGGGTACTGGCCGGCCGCAACCCTCATGAGCCGCATGCGCCGGCCAGCACCATCAAGATCCTGCTGGCCACGGTGGTGCTCGACCATCTGCGACCGGACAACTTCGCCCGCGCCAACCAGTCGCACACCCAGGTCGAATGTTCTTGTGTCGGACTGAAACCGGGCCAGCCGTACACCACCCGCCAATTGCTCGAGGCGCTGCTGATGGTGTCGGGCAACGATGCGGCGAACATGCTGGCCGACATGCTCGGCGGCCAGCGGGTCGCGGTGGCGGCGATGAACCGCAAGGCCGCGAGTGTCGGTGCGCGCAGCACGAGGGCGTCGTCGCCGTCGGGACTCGACGGCCCAGGATGGGAATCGATCACCACCGCGCATGATCTCGCGTTGATCACCCGGGCGGCGCTGCGCTATCCGCTGATCGCCCACATCATGCGGCAGCCGTCGGCGCAGTTCCCGGGCAAGACGATCACCAACCAGAACGAACTGCTGAGCCGCTACCCGGGCGACCTCGGCGGCAAGACCGGCTTCACGAACCTCGCCCGCAAGACCTACGTCGGCGCCGCACAGCGGGGCAACCGTCGCCTGGTGGTGGTGCAGATGTATGGCAGCGGGGACCTCTACGGGCAGGCGATCGGCCTGTTCGACTGGGGCTTCGCGCAGGCGGCGTAGTCCCCACCTGCGTTGACTATGCGCTCAGGGCGCGAATGTGCGAGTGGCGTGCACCCTGGATGCAGAGTCAACGCAAGATCAGAAAGCGCGGCCACGCAGGATGATGAGGTCGGGGCTGTTCAGCACCGCGGCGCCGGAGCGCGGATCAATGGAGTAGCAGACCAGGTCGGCCGATTCACCCGCGACCAGACCGGGCCTGCCCAGCCATTCACGAGCCGCCCAGCTCGCCGCGCCGAGCGCATCGGTGGGGCTCATGCCGATCCGCTTCAGCGCGTCCACCTCGTCAGCGATGCGGCCGTGGGCGATCATCCCGCCGGCGTCGGTGCCCGCGTAGATCCGCACGCCCGCCTCACGTGCCGCGCCCACCCGCTGGTCGCACTTGGCGTGCAGATCCCGCATGTGCGCGGCGTAGGTCGGGTACTTGCCCGCGGCGTCGGCGATGCCGGGGAAGTTCTCGATGTTGATCAGCGTCGGCACCAGCGCGGTGTCGTGCTCCACCATCAACGCGATGATGTCGTCGGTGACCCCGGTGCCGTGCTCGATGCAGTCGATGCCGGCCTTGATCAGGCCCGGCAGGGCGTCCTCACCGAACACGTGGGCGGTGACGCGCGCCCCCTCGGCGTGCGCCGCGCCGATGGCCGCGACCAGCACCTCGTCGGACCACAGCGGCGCCAGGTCGCCGACGGACCGGTCGATCCAGTCGCCGACCAGCTTCACCCAGCCGTCACCGAAGCGGGCCTGCGCCGCCACCGCGTCGGGCAGCTGCGACTCGTCCTCGATGTCGATCGGCAGGCCGGGGATGTAGCGCTTCGGCTTCGCCAGGTGCCGTCCCGCACGGATGATCCGGGGCAGGTCAGCGCGGTCGTCGAGGCTGCGGGTGTCCACCGGTGAACCGCAGTCGCGCAGCAGCAGTGCGCCGGTTTCACGCTCGGTCTCGGCCTGGGCGATCGTCTCGTCGGCGTCGACGGCGCCGCCGGGACCCAACCCCACATGGCAGTGCGCGTCGACCAGCCCGGGCAGGATCCAGCCCTGCGCACCGTTGGCGCCGAACACCGTCTCCGCACCCGGGACCGGGTCGGCGCTCAGCACACCGTCGACGATCCACCACTCGACCGGCTGCCCGTCCGGGAGTCCGCGGCCCCTGACGTGCAGGCGCGTGGATTCCGCGGTCAATTCTTCGGGAACTTCAGCTTGGACAGGTCGATGTCGGCGAGGCCGGGCGGCAGCTCGTCCAATCCCTTCGGCATGTTCGACAGGTCGGGGAATCCGGCGGGCATGCCGGGCATCCCGGCGCCCAGCGGGTTGCGCGCCTTGGGCTGGGTGGGCCCGCGGCCGCCCTTCTTGCCCTTCTTCTTGGTGTTCTTGCCGCCCTTGCGGTTGTTGGCCTTGCGCGCGAACGGCATGCCCATCTGGCCGGCCATCTGCGACATCATCTTGCGGGCGTCGAAGAACCGGTCGACGAGCTGGTTGACCTCGCCGACGGACACCCCGGACCCGTTGGCGATGCGCAGCCGGCGGGAGCCGTTGATGATCTTCGGATCGGCCCGTTCGGCGGGTGTCATGCCGCGAATGATGGCCTGCACGCGGTCCAGTTGGCTGTCGTCGACCGCGGCCAGCGCGTCCTTCATCTGACCCGCGCCCGGCAGCATGCCCAGCAGGTTGCCGATCGGCCCCATCTTCCGGATCGCCAGCATCTGCTCGAGGAAGTCCTCCAGCGTGAGCTCACCGCTGCCGATCTTGGCGGCGGCCGCCTCGGCCTGCTCGGCGTCGAAGTGCTGTTCGGCGGCCTCGATCAGGCTGAGCACGTCGCCCATGCCGAGGATGCGGCTGGCCATCCGGTCGGGGTGGAAGACGTCGAAGTCCTCGAGCTTCTCGCCGCTGGACGCGAAGAGGATCGGCACGCCGGTCACCTCGCGCACCGACAGCGCGGCGCCACCGCGGGCGTCGCCGTCGAGCTTGGTGAGCACCACGCCGGTGAATCCGACGCCCTCGCGGAACGCCTCGGCGGTGGCGACCGCGTCCTGGCCGATCATGGCGTCCAGGACGAACAGCACCTCGTCCGGGTCGACCGCACTGCGGATCGCCGCCGCCTGACCCATCAGCTCGTCGTCGATGCCCAGCCGGCCGGCGGTGTCGACGACGACCACGTCGTAGTGCTTGGCCCTCGCCTCGGCCAGGCCGGCCGCCGCGACGGCCACCGGGTCGGCGGTGCCCTTGACCTCGGGCGCGCCGGGGGCGGTGCCGGGGTGCGGTGCGAACACCTGCACACCGGCGCGTTCGCCGACGATCTGCAGCTGGTTGACCGCACCGGGCCGCTGCAGGTCGCAGGCCACCAGCAGTGGCGTATGCCCCTGTCCGCGAAGCCATTTCGCGAGCTTGCCGGCGAGTGTGGTCTTACCGGAACCCTGCAGGCCGGCGAGCATGATCACGGTCGGCGGGGTCTTGGCGAATCTCAGCTGGCGGGTCTCGCCGCCGAGGATGCCGATCAGCTCCTCGTTGACGATCTTGACGACCTGCTGGGCCGGGTTCAGGGCGGCCGAGACCTCCGCGCCCTTGGCCCGCTCCTTGATGCGCGCCACGAAGGCCCGCACCACGGGCAGCGAGACGTCGGCCTCCAGCAGGGCCAGCCGGATCTCCCGGGTGGTGGCGTCGATGTCGGCGTCGGTGAGCCGCCCTTTGCCCCGCAGGCCCTGCAGGGCGCCGGTCAACCGGTCGGACAGGGATTCAAACACGACGTCCAGCCTAACCGGGTCGTGAGGGTCTCAGCAGAGCGGTTGCGCTCAGCCGACCGCCCCCTGTGCCAGCGCCGCGGTCCAGCTGCCGTAGCCGCTGAGGTCGGTGCCCGCCGCGGCGGCCTCGCCGTCGCAGCCGAACCCCGTGCGCCAGGTGCCGTCGGCCATCTCGACCTTGCCCAGCTGCATCGGCGCGGGCAGCGCCGCGAGGAACGCCCCGAGCGCGCCGGTCGACAGCAGCCATCGGTGTCCGGTCAGCGCCGAGC
Organism: Mycolicibacterium arseniciresistens; assembly: GCF_030519285.1. Taxonomy (NCBI): domain Bacteria; kingdom Bacillati; phylum Actinomycetota; class Actinomycetes; order Mycobacteriales; family Mycobacteriaceae; genus Mycobacterium; species Mycolicibacterium arseniciresistens. The sequence goes on along the minus strand of NZ_JAUMSQ010000094.1, from coordinate 9,215 downwards.
CAGGTGTGCCGTCGCGCACCCGGGTGACGGCGGGCTTCGGGGGCGCGGTGTCCAGGGCGGTCATCCGGTAGCGCGGCGCGGTGGCGATCTCCCCGGCGAAGCGCGCGCCTCGGTCGGTGAGTTGGTGCGCCAGCGGGCCGCCGCGCAGATGGGCGCCGAACACCACAAGTTCCACGCAGTGCAGGGCCGCCAGTGGCCATACGTCGACGGGCGCCGAGCCGCCGGTCAGCATCGTCGCGACGTCGAGGGCGACGGCATCCTCGAACGCCCGGGCCAGCACGGTCACCCCGAACTGCGCGTCGCTCGCGGTGCCTGCCGGGACCGCGACACCACACATGTCGAACACGTCGCAGAAATCGGTGAAAGTCCCCAGCGCGGCGTCGACGCCCACCGGGTCGGCGGCCGCCTCGTCGATCCGGGGGTGCGTCGGCGCCGTCGGCACCAGCAGGACGTCCGCGCCCTCGAGCGCCGCCAGTGCCAGCCGCCGGAGCCTGAAGACCTCGGCGCGGTCGCGGTTCACCTCGTGTGCGGTTCTGTCGCGGGAGCCGGTGACGGCGGCGGCCGGCGCACCCGCGGCGAGGAACGGGCCGACGTCGAGTTCGACGATCGCGGCGCCCGCATCCGACAGCGTTCCAACGGCACGCGCGAACGCCTCGCGCCACGTCGGATCCGGCGCAGACAGATCGCGCGGGACGGCGACCACCGGGTTCGGTGGCGCGGCCAGCCGGGTGTCCGCAGGCCAGCGGCGATCACCGGGTTCGGCGGCCAGCACCGCCATCGCACGGTCGGCGAGCGCGATTCCGGACGCGAGGAGTGAGACGCGGGGCTCGTGGGCCGGCACCACGCCCTCGGTGCTGAGGACGCCACTGGTCGGCGTGATCGCCACGATGCCCTGCATCGCGGCCGGGATGCGGCCGGATTCCGCCGCACCGCTGACGATCGCGATGTCGGCGTCACCCGCGGCGACGGCCACCGCCGCGCCGGAACCCGCACCGCCGCTGACGAACTGGTCCATGTTCGTCTTGCCCACCACGACCGCGCCTGCGGCCCGCAGCGCCGTCACCGCGGCCGCGTCCCGGTCGGGTAGGTACGTGAACTCGGGGCATGCCGCCGTGGTGGGCAGGCCCGCGACATCCACGTCGTCCATGACCGCCAGCCGGATCCCCGCCAGCGGCCCGCGGCCCGCGGCCAGTTCCGAGGCCACGTCGCGGTCCGGCCGCCTGCTGATCCACACCGTCATCTGTGCCTCCGGGTAGCCGACAGCGGGTTGCGCATGGCCGTCGGTCTAACTGGCCTCGGACACCTTCTTGGCCGGCGGCGGCGTGGGCAGCACTCCGTAGAGATCGTGTTCGAGTTCCTCGCGCACCCGCTGCGCCCCTGCCCCCTCGTCGACGGCCATGGCGGGCACGACGATGCAGAACGCGTCGACCACCGACGAGCCCAGCGTGGTGACCTTCGCCCACGCGATGTCGACGCCGTCGCGCTCGAACACCGCGGTCAGCCTTGCCAGCAGGCCGGCGCGGTCGGTGCTGCGGATCTGCACGATCAGCTCGCCCGCGGTGGCTCCCTCGGACCACAGCACCCGCGGCGGGGCGGGCACCTGGTTGCCCGGCACCGCGGCTACCACCTCACCCGCCCGCGCGGTGCCGTGCTGCGCCGCCTCGCGGTCCCGCTTGTCCAGCGACGCCAGCACGTCCAGATCGCCGTCGAGGGCCAGGATGAACTGCTGACGCAGGAGTTCGGCCGCCGGCGGCGTCCCGAAGTGCGGTGACACCACGAAGGTGTTGATGGCCGAGCCCGCATGACTGTTGACCGACGCCGAGTGCACCCGCAGCGAATTCAGTGCCAGCACGCCGGCCGCCTTGGACAGCAGGCCGCGGCGGTCCGGCGCGATCATGGTGACGTGGTAGATGTGCGGGCTGTCCCCCGCCGTCATCTCGACATGCACGCCGACCTCGCTGGCCAGCTGAAGGTGGTGCGGGTCAACGGGATCCGGCTTGGGCAGTGGCTCCCCGGCCATCACCAGCCGGCACCGCCGGACCAGGTCGCCGATCAGCGACGCCTTCCAGTCACCCCACACGCCGGGACCGGTGGCCAGCGAGTCCGCCTCCGCCAGCACGTGCAGCAGTTCGAGTACCACCAGGTCGCCGCCCAGCTTGTCCACCACGGCGTCGATGGTCTTCGGGTCCTGCAGGTCGCGGCGGGTCGCGGTGTCGGGCAGCAGCAGGTGGTAGCGCACCATCGTGGACAGCACGTCGATGTCGCTGGGCCACAACCCGAGTCGCGTGCCGATCTGATTGGCCAGTTCGGCGCCGATCACGCTGTGGTCACCGCCGCGGCCCTTGCCGATGTCATGGCACAGCGCACCGAGCAGCAGCAGGTCCGGGCGAGACACCCGGGTGGTGAAGGCGCTCGCGCGCGACACCGTCTCCACGAGGTGACGGTCGACCGTCCAGATGTGCACGACGTCGCGCGGCGGGAGGTCGCGCACCGCGCCCCATTCGGGGAACAGCCGCCCCCACAGCCCCGTCCGGTCGAGCGCCTCGATGGTCGCGACCGCGCTCGGGCCGGCCGCCAGCATCACCAGCAGGTCCTTGAGCGCCTGGCCGGGCCACGGCGTGCGCAGCTCCGGCGCGTTCAGCGCGAGCCGGCTCAAGGTCGACACCGCCATCGGCAGCCCCGTGGTGGCCGACGCCGCGGCGACCCGCAGGATCAGTCCGGGGTCGCGTTCCGGGCGCGCGTCGCGGGCCAGGATCACCTCGCCGGCGTACTCGATGACGCCCTCGTCGAGCGGCCGTCGCACGGGCCGGCGCAGCGCCGCGAAACCCCGCTTCGGCAGTGCGTTGGCGGCGGTGCGCACGCCGGCGTCGACGTAGTAGCTGACAGTGCGCGCCGCGTCGGAAAGCATGCGGGCCAGGTCGAACCGGTCGCCGATCCGCAGGGCAGCGCCGATCTCGTCGGCGTGCTGGGCCAGCAGCGTCTCGCGGCCGCGCCCGGAGACCCGGTGCAGTTCGGTGCGCACGTTGAGCAGCGCCATGTGCGCCTCACCCAGCGAGCCGGTGGGCGAGGCCAGCGACCGGCTCGGGTAGACGTCGGCCAGCTGCGCGATCGCCAGCGCGTTGAGGAGCTGGACGTCCCGCAGGCCGCCGCGGCCGGACTTGAGGTCGGGCTCGGCGCGGTGCGCGATCTGTCCGCTGCGCTGCCACCGTGCCCTGGTGTGCTCGACGAGTTCGCCGAACCGGGGCGCGATGCCGGTGCGCCACTGCCTGCGGGCACCGCCGATGAGCAGCGACGACAGGTCGGCATCGCCGGCGATGTGCCGGGCGTCGAGCATGGCCAGGCCCGCGGAGATGTCCTCGCCGGCCACCTTCAGCGCCTCGGGCACCGTGCGCACGCTGTGGTCGATCCGGATGTTGGCGTCCCACAACGGGTACCACAACAGCTCGGCGACCTGGCCGACCACGTCGGCGGGCATGTTGTCGTGCAGCAGCATCAGGTCGAGGTCGGAGTACGGCAGCAGTTCACCGCGTCCCAGCCCGCCCGTCGCCACGATGGCGAAACCGCTGGTGGCGGTGATCCCGATCTCGGTGGCCTTGGTGCTGAGCCAGAACTCGTGCAGGTCGAGCAGCGCGTCGCGCAGTGCGACGGTGTCCAACGGGCGTGTGCCACCGGCGATCAGCTGCGCCGACGCGCTGACGAGGTCCGTCGCCGGTCGGGACGAGCCCGCCGCCGGAGCCACCCAACGAGGGGCTCCGGCGGCGGAATCTGATGTCTGATCGGTCATTTCGAGTGTCCTCCCGGCCCAGCTAGTTCAACGCTCACGGTGCTCGGCCGGGAGACGACGACTCGATCGGTCTCTAGAGGGCGTCGGCGCCCCGCTCACCGGTGCGCACCCGCACCACGGTGTCCACGGGACTCACCCACACCTTGCCGTCACCGATCTTGCCGGTACGCGCTGCCTGCACGATGACGTCGACGACCTTGTCGACCGCGGAGTCGTCGACCACGACCTCGACACGTACCTTCGGCACGAAGTCGACGGAGTACTCGGCACCTCGGTAGACCTCGGTGTGACCCTTCTGACGGCCGTACCCCTGCACCTCGCTGACGGTCATCCCGAGGATGCCCGTCTGCTCCAGGCCGGTCTTGACGTCTTCCAGCGTGAACGGCTTGACGATCGCAGTAATCAGCTTCATGTTTCCCTATCCCTCCACGCCGGGGTGACGACCCAGAGTCGAGCCCGCTCCGACTGTCGCGAAGTCGTAGCCGGTCTCGGCATGCTCGGCCTCGTCCGGTCCAGTCGATTCATCTTCCTCGCTGAGCCGCAGGCCCACGGTGAACTTGACTATCAGAGCCAAGATAGCGGTAGCGATTCCGCTGTAGACCAGAACCGCCCCTGCACCGACCGCCTGGCGCCACAACTGGTCGACGCCTCCGCCGTAGAACAAGCCTGCGACACCGGCACCGGTCTCCGGGGCGGCGACCAGCCCGATCAGCAGCGTGCCGACCAGACCACCGACCAGGTGGACACCGACCACGTCGAGCGAGTCGTCGTAGCCCAGTTTGTATTTCAGGCCCACCGCCAGGGCGCACAGCACGCCCGCGACCGCTCCGATGACCAGCGCGCCGAGCACGTTGACCGACGAGCAGGACGGTGTGATCGCCACCAGGCCGGCGACGATGCCCGACGCCGCACCCAGCGAGGTGGCCTTGCCGTCGCGGATCCGCTCGGTGAGCAGCCAGGCCAGCATGGCCATCGCGGTGGCCACCGTGGTGGTGACGAAGGTGGAGCCGGCGAGGCCGCCTGCAGCGGTCGCAGAACCGGCGTTGAAGCCGTACCAGCCGAACCACAGCAGCCCGGCGCCCAGCATCACGAACGGCAGGTTGTGCGGCCGCATCGGCGTGCCCGGCCATCCCCTGCGCTTGCCGAGGATGACCGCCAGCACCAGACCGGCGATACCGGCGTTGATGTGAACGGCTGTGCCACCGGCGAAGTCGATGGCGGCCAGCTTGTTGGCGATCCAGCCGCCGGTCTCGGCGGTGCCGCCGTCGAAGGAGAACACCCAGTGCGCGACGGGGAAGTACACCACCGTCACCCACAGCGCGACGAACAGCAGCCAGCCGCTGAACTTGATGCGATCGGCCACCGCGCCGGAGATCAGCGCGACGGTGATGATCGCGAACATCAGCTGGAAGGCCACGAACACCGTCGCCGGGAAGGTGAACACCAGCGGGATGTTGACCACCTCGGCGGCCTCGATGCCCGCACCCGGGTCCTCGACCACGGCCTCCGCGGCATTGCCGCCGATGAGGCCCTTGAGTCCGAAGAACTGCGTCGGGTCGCCGAACAGGTTGCCCACGTCGTTGCCGAAGGCAAGCGAGTAGCCGTACAGCACCCAGAGCACGGTCACGACGCCCATCGCGCTGACGCTCATCATGATCATGTTGAGGACGCTCTTGGCGCGGACCATGCCGCCGTAGAAGAACGCCAGACCGGGGGTCATCAGGAGCACCATGGCAGCGCTTATCAACATCCACGCCGTATCACCGGTGTCCGGTATACCCATCGTCGGGAATTGGTCCACTCGCAGTTTCCTCCTTCGACATGCCACGGCCGCAAGGATTCACAACCGTTGACCTGGTCCAAGACAATGCGCAGTGGTTGTTTCCGCGAAGACGCAGGAGTGTTTCGCTCGTGTGAACGGATGGGCGGTCGACGTTTCGGCGGTGTTACTTCGTGGACTTTCGTGCTTCTCGCGTCAGCCGAGCAGCGCGTCGACGAAGGCCCCTGGCTCGAACGGCGCCAGGTCGTCGGGACCCTCGCCGAGGCCGACGAGCTTGACCGGCACGCCGAGTTCCTGCTGCACGCGGAACACGATCCCGCCCTTGGCGGTGCCGTCGAGTTTGGTCAGCACCACCCCGGTGATGTTGACCACCTCGGCGAACACCCGGGCCTGAGGCAGGCTGTTCTGCCCGATGGTGGCGTCGAGCACGAGCAGCACCTCGTCGACGGAGGCCCGCTTCTCGACCACCCGCTTGACCTTGCCGAGCTCGTCCATCAGGCCGGTCTTGGTGTGTAGCCGGCCCGCGGTGTCGATCACCACGACGTCGGCGCCGGTAGCGATGCCCTTGTCGACGGCGTCGAACGCCACCGACGCCGGATCGGCGTTCTCGGGCCCGCGCACCACGTCGGCGCCCACCCGCGACGCCCAGGTCTGCAGCTGGTCGGCCGCGGCAGCCCGGAACGTGTCGGCGGCGCCGAGCACCACCCGGCGCCCGTCGGCCACCAGCACGCGGGCCAGCTTGCCGACCGTGGTGGTCTTGCCGGTGCCGTTGACGCCGACGACGAGCAGCACCGACGGCTTGTCCGCGTGCGGCAGCGCCCGGATCGACCGGTCGAGGCCGGGCTGCAGTTCGGTGATCAGCACGTCGCGCAGCACCGCGCGGGCGTCGGCCTCGGAGCGGACGTTGGCGGCGGCCATCCGGGTGCGCAGCGCGGCGACCACCGACTCGGTGACGACCGGGCCGAGGTCCGCGATCAGCAGCGTGTCCTCGACGGCCTCCCAGGAGTCCTCGTCGAGATCCCCGCCGCCCAGCAGGCCGAGCATGCTGCGGCCGAGGGCGTTCTGCGACTTCGCCAGCCGCCCCCGCAGCCGGTCGAGCCTGCCGTCGGCGGGTGCGATGACGTCGAGCACCGGTTCGGGTTCAGCGGCCGGTTCCGGTTCGGGCTCGGGCGCCTCGGCGGGCTCGATGACGGGCTCGGGCTCGGTGACGGTTTCGGGTTCCGGCAGCCGCACATCGGCGATCGGGCGCTTCGGGGCGTCCCGCGGCACCGTCGCGTCGTCGCCGACGGCGGGCAGTCCGCTGGTGTCGATCCGCTCGGGCGGCGCCTTCGGCGGGGCGGGCGGCGCTGACGATTGTGTGAACGTGATGCCCGATGAGGCGGTGTATCCGCCGGACCGGTCCAGCGGTGTGGCAGTGTCGGGTGCGGCCAGGCTGATCCGTCTCCGCCGGTATCGGACCAGGCCGACGACGAGCGCAGTGACGAGCAGAACGGCGATGACCGCGATTGCGATCCACACTCCGAGTGGCACACCTTGGGTCACCCCGCCATTGTGTCAGGGGGACCGGCCGTTGAATTCCGACCCCGGGGGCATGGAGACCCGCAAGCGCCGCCACATCGACGTCTGCCTGGACGGCGACGTCGAGTATCACGGCGTCACCACCGGGTTCGAGCGCTACCGGCTGCCGTACAACGCGCTGACCCAGACCAGCCTCGGCCGGATCGACCTGTCCTGCGAATTCCTCGGCAAGACGCTGGCCGCCCCGGTGCTGATCGGGGCGATGACGGGCGGCGCCGAGCTGTCGGGCACCATCAACCGCAATCTCGCCACCGCCGCGCACCGCCTCGGCGTCGGCATGATGCTGGGCTCGCAGCGGATCATGTTCGACAACGACGCGGCCGCCGACAGCTTCGCGGTGCGCGATGTCGCCCCGGACGCACTGCTGATCGGCAACGTCGGCCTGGCGCAGCTGACCGCGGACGTGGTCCCCGCCCTGCACCGGGTGCTGGACCGGGTGGGCGCCGACGCACTGGCCGTGCACACCAACCCGTTGCAGGAGGCGATGCAGCACGAGGGCGACACCGACTTCTCCGGTTCACTCGCCCGGCTGCGCGAGGTCACGGGCAGCCTGGGCTACCCGGTGATGCTCAAGGAGGTGGGCCACGGCATCGGCGCGGCCGCGGCCGCCGAGCTGGTGGACTGCCGGCTCGCCGCGGTGGACGTGGCGGGCGCCGGCGGCACCTCGTGGGCACGCGTCGAGCAGTTGGTGCGCTACGGCGAGATCCGCCACCCCGCCCTCGGCGACTGGGGCATCCCGACCGCCCGGGCGCTGCTCGAAGTGCGCCGCACGCTGCCCGACGTGCCGGTCGTCGCCTCCGGAGGCATCCGCACCGGGATGGACGCGGCCAAGGCGCTGGCGATGGGCGCCGATGTGGTGGCCGTCGCGCGCCCGCTGCTGAAACCGGCCATCGACTCCGCGGACGCCGCGACGGACTGGCTGCGCCGCTTCATCGACGAGCTGCGGATCTGCCTGCACGGCTGCGGCGCGGCCACCCTGACCTCGCTGCGCCGCCGGGGCGTCGAAGAGGTCTAGCGGCGACCGCTGTCAGGTCGAGGCGCCGGCCGTCACTTCCTGGCCGCGCATGCGCTGGCTGATCACCTGGGTGATGCCGTCGCCCTGCATGGTGACGCCGTAGAGCGCGTCGGCGATCTCCATGGTCGGCTTCTGGTGGGTGATGACGATCAGCTGCGAGCGCTCCCGGAGCTGCTCGAAGAGGCCGAGGAGGCGGCGCAGGTTGACGTCGTCGAGCGCGGCCTCGACCTCGTCCATGATGTAGAACGGCGACGGACGCGCCCGGAAGATCGCCACCAGCATCGCCACCGCGGTCAGCGACTTCTCCCCGCCGGACAGCAGCGACAGCCGCTTGACCTTCTTGCCCGGCGGGCGCGCCTCCACCTCGATGCCGGTGGTCAGCATGTCCTCCGGGTTGGTCAGCAGCAGCCTGCCCTCGCCGCCGGGGAACAGCGACGCGAAGACCTGCGTGAACTCACGCTCCACGTCGTAGTAGGCCTCGGCGAACACCCGCAGGATGCGGTCGTCGACGTCGGCGATGACGTCCAGCAGGTCCTTGCGGGCCGCCTTGACGTCCTCGAGCTGGGTGGACAGGAAGTTGTAGCGCTCCTCCAGCGCGGCGAACTCCTCGAGCGCCAGCGGGTTCACCCGGCCGAGTTCGGCGAGTTCGCGTTCGGCCCGTTTGGCGCGCCGCTCCTGGGTGGGCCGGTCGTAAGGCATCGGGGCGGGCGCGGTCACCTGTTCCCCGCGTTCCCGGGCCTGTTCGAACTCCGCCATCTCCAGTTCCGTCGGCGGCAGCGGCACCTGCGGGCCGTACTCGGCGACGAGGTCCGCGGGTGACATCCCGAACTGCTCGAGCACCTGTGACTCCAGCTGCTCGATGCGCAGTGCCGCTTGGGCTTTGGCGACTTCGTCGCGGTGCAGGGCGTCGGTGAGCGAGCTGATCCTCGCGCTCAGCCGGGTGACCTCCTCGCGCGCCTGCGCCAGCCCCGCGGCCCGGATCTGACGCTGGGCGGCCAGCGCGTCGCGGTTGCGCGAGGCCACTCCGACCACCGCGGTCAACCGCTGCGCGACGAGGC
>NZ_JAUMSQ010000093.1:0-23686 GCF_030519285.1 Mycolicibacterium arseniciresistens | reverse complement strand
CCGGCTGCGGTTCGGGTTCCGCGGCCGCGGTCGGCGACAGCCCGCCCAGCGTCGCGCACATCCATCCCGCCGCGGCCACCGCTGTGAGTGCCCGCCACCACCGTCCCCGATCCGTCACAGCGCCGAACCTACCGCGAGCTACGTCACGGGTTTACGGATAGCCGCTAGAACGTCCGCGGCGTCAGATCGGCAGCCGCAGCACGAACCCGGTCTCCAGCGCGATCCACGGTGCCCCGTCCGGTCCGATCGCCAGCCCGTGCGGCTCGCTTCCGGGCGGCAGATCGATGGTGATCACCTCGCCGTCGCCGCTCACCCGGGCGATCTGGCTGGACCCCCACAGGCTCACCCACACCCCGTCGGCGGGGTCGGCGATCACGGCGTGCGGCTTGCCGGGCAGGTCGAGTTCCTCGATCGCCCCGTCCATCGGGATGCGGCCGAGTTTCTCGGCGAGGATCTCGGTGAACCACACCGCGTCGTCGTGGGTGGCGGCGATACCGACCGGACCTGCGCCGCTGGTCGGCAGCTCGCGCACCGTCAGATCACCCGCCGGTTCGAGCCGGCCGACGGCGTTGCCCTGGTTGAGGGTGAACCACAGCGCACCGTCCGGGCCGGCGGTGATCATCGCGGGGAAGCCGCCGAGCCCGGCCTCGCGGGTGACCCGGCCGTCGGTGGTGATGCGGCCGACCTCCCCCGACGTGGTGCCGGTGAACCACAGCGCACCGTCGGGGCCCGCGGTGATGCCGTACGGCCCACTGCCGTCGGCCACCGGGAAGGAGGTCTGCTCCCCCTCGGTGGTGATGCGGCCGATGCGGTCGTCGCCGGTGCGGGTGAACCACATCGCGCCGTCCGGGCCCGCGGTGATCAGCGACGGCCGCGAGCCGGGCGCCACCGGGTACACCGTCACGTCGTCGTCCGGCCTGCCGTCCCCGCCGATCCGGGCGACGGCGCCGCCGTGCACGAGCGTCACCCAGATCGCCCGGTCCGGACCCGCCGCCAGCGCGTACGGCCCGCCGTCGAGCGCGACCTTGAGGGCACTCACGCCAGCGTGACGAGGCCGAGCTCGTTGTCGGCGGCCAGCAGCGGATGGTGCGGCAGCACCCGAACCGTGTAGCCCACCGGGCCCGCGACGGGCAGCGGCGTGGTGGTGGAGAACACCTCGGTGCCGCCGTCGGCGGTGCCGGTGTGCGCCATCGCCACCGTGGCCGGGTCCTTCAGCGCGTCGCTCTCGTCGACGCGGCCGAGCACCGCCTCCACGGTGACCTCGTCGGGCCGCAACCCGGCCAGCTGGACGTTGGCGGTCAGCGTCAGCTCGGAGCCCAGCAGCGGCGTATCGGGCAGGCCGTAGCTGTCCACGTCGGTGATCTGGATCTTCGGCCACGCCTCTGCGGCCCGCCGCCGGTAGTCGGCCAGTTCCCCGGCCGCGCCGAAGGCCGTTCCGTTCACGGGCTCCACGGTCCTGCGCAGCGACCGGGCCGCGGGTGCGTAGTACTTCTCGGTGTAGTCGCGCACCATCCGCGACGCGAGCACCTTCGGTCCCAGCGCCTGCAGGGTGTGCCGGACCATCTCCACCCACCGGGTCGGCACACCGTGCTCGTCGCGGTCGTAGAACTTCGGCGTCACCGACTTCTCGAGTAGGTCGTAGAGGGCGGCGGCCTCGAGGTCGTCGCGGCGGGTCTCGTCGGCCAGCCCGTCGGCTGTCGGGATCTCCCAGCCGTTCTCGCCGTCGTACCACTCGTCCCACCACCCGTCGCGGATCGACAGGTTGAGTCCGCCGTTGAGTGCGCTCTTCATGCCGGACGTGCCGCACGCCTCGAGCGGCCGCAGCGGGTTGTTCAGCCAGACGTCGCAGCCCCAGTACAGCTGGCGTGCCATCGACATGTCGTAGTCGGGCAGGAACGCGATCCGGTGGCGCACCTCGGGCCGGTCGGCGAACTTCACGATCTGCTGGATCAGCGCCTTGCCGCCGTCGTCGGCGGGATGCGACTTACCTGCCACGATCAGCTGGATCGGCCGCTCGGTGTCGAGCAGCAGGCGCTCGAGCCGGTCGGAGTCGCGCAGCATCAACGTCAGCCGCTTGTAGGTCGGCACCCGGCGGGCGAACCCGATGGTGAGCGCATCAGGATCGAAAGCCGTTGCGATCCATCCGAGTTCGGCATCGGAGGCGCCGCGTTCCAGCCACGAGCGGCGCACCCGCGCCCGGACGTCCTCGACCAGGGCGCGGCGCAGCTTCGACCGGATCGACCACAGGTGGCCGGAGTCGACCTCCTGCAACCGCTGCCAGGTGTCGGGCTCGCGCAGCGAGTCCAGGTTGTCCGCGCCGAGCATCTCCCGGCCCAGTTCGATCCACTCGGGCGCCGCCCACGTCGGCGCGTGCACGCCGTTGGTGATCGACCCGATCGGCACCTCGTTGGGGTCGAAGCCCGGCCACAGTTCGTTGAACATCTCGCGGCTGACCCGTCCGTGCAGCAGCGACACCCCGTTGGCACGCTGGGCCAGCCGCAGTCCCATGTGGGCCATGTTGAACTTCGCCGGGTCGTCCTCTTCCCCGAACGCGATCACCCGGTCCAGCGGCACCCCCGGCAGCAGCCGGGAGTCCGCACCCGATGGGGTGCCCGGCGCGCTACCGAAGTAGCGCTTGACCATCTCGACCGGGAACCGGTCGATGCCCGCGGGCACCGGCGTGTGGGTGGTGAACACGGTCGAGGACCGCACCACGGTGAGAGCGGTGTCGAAGTCCAGCCCGGCGTCGATCAACTCACGGATGCGTTCGACTCCGAGGAAGCCGGCGTGGCCCTCGTTCATGTGGAACACCTCCGGCGAGGGCAGGCCCTCCACCTCGGTGTACGCCCGGATCGCCCGCACCCCGCCGATGCCGGCGAGGATCTCCTGCTTGATGCGGTGCTCCTGGTCGCCGCCGTAGAGCCGGTCGGTCACACCGCGCAGGTCGTGGTCGTTCTCCGGGATGTCGGAATCCAGCAGCAGCAACGGGATCCGGCCCACCTGCGCGATCCACACCCTGGCCCGCAGCGGGTTGTCGTCGGGCAGGGCCAGCTCGACGAGCACCGGATCGCCCGCCGCGTCGGTCAGCAGCCGCAACGGCAGGCCCTGCGGATCCAGCGACGGATAGTTCTCGCGCTGCCACCCGTCGGCGGTCAGCGACTGCCGGAAGTAGCCCGACCGGTAGTACAGGCCGACCGCGATCAGCGGCAGGCCGAGGTCGGACGCCGACTTGAGGTGGTCGCCCGCGAGGATGCCGAGACCTCCGGAGTAGTTCGGCAGCACCTCGGCCACCCCGAACTCCATCGAGAAGTACGCGATGCCGTTGGGCAACGGGAACTCAGTCGCGCCGTCCGCCTGAACCTGCTGGTACCACAGCGGACGGGTCAGGTAGTCGTCCAGATCGGCGGCCAGCCCGTCGAGCCGGCGCAGGAAGGACTCGTCGACGGCGAGGGCGTCCAGACGTTTCGGGCTGACCCCGCCGAGCAGCGCGACCGGATCACAGCCGAGCCGGCGCCACAGGTCCGGGTCGATGGCCGCGAACAGGTCCTGTGTGGGCCTGTCCCAGGACCAGCGCAGGTTGATGGACAGGCGTTCCAGCGCCGACAACCGATCCGGTAGATGGGCGCGGACAGTGAACCTTCGCAGGGCTTTCACGTGGCTCAACCTTACTGACAAATCCGGGCGGCGCAGTGCGCTGCCCACATCCGATCCCTCTCGTTTGATTGGGCCGGACACTACGGTGGGTATAGGGCGCTCAGGGACTTCGCGGTGTCGGCATCAGACCACCGCGGCGTTCGTACGAGCTTTCTCGTACCTCGATCTCGAACATCCGCGGTCCCGGTGGCCGCGCCAGTGTGAGGAGCAGGTGGGTGGCCGGTCGTATCGGTATCGATGACGTCGCGCCCGTCGTGTCAAACGGCAGGTATCCGGCCAAGGCGGTCGTCGGCGAGGTGGTTCCGGTCCGGGCCACGGTGTGGCGCGAGGGCCATGACGCGGTGGCGGCGACCCTGGTGGTGCGCTATCACGGCACCGGCTACCCCGACCTCGCCGAGGCGCCGGCGGTCCGGGTCAGCCCGAGCGAACCCGTGCCGATCCAGGAGGTCGTCAACCCGCAGGCGAAGGTGCGGCCGCAGGCGCTGCCGATGGCGCCCGGGCGCACACCCGACGTGTTCCACGGGCAGTTCGTGCCCGACCGGGTGGGGTTGTGGACATACCGGGTGGACGGTTGGGGTGACCCGATCGCGACGTGGCGAAAAGCGGTCACCGCCAAGCTCGACGCCGGCCAGAGCGAGGCCGAGCTGAACAACGATCTGCTGGTCGGCGCCAAGCTGTTGGACCGCGCGGCCACGGGTGTACCGCGCCAACATCGGTACCCGCTGGCCGAGGCGGCCGCCCAGCTGCGCGAGCCGGGTGATCCGTTCACCCGTGCGGGCGCAGCCCTCGCCCCGGACCTGATGGAGATGCTCGCGGAGTATCCGCTGCGCGAATTGGTCACCCGCGGTGAGCAATACGGCGTGTGGGTGGACCGGCCACTGGCCCGGTTCAGCTCGTGGTACGAGTTGTTCCCGCGGTCCACCGGCGGCTGGGACAATCAGGGCCATCCGGTGCACGGGACGTTCGCCACCGCCACCAAGGCACTTCCCCGGGTAGCCAGGATGGGCTTCGACATCGTCTACCTGCCGCCCATCCACCCGATCGGCAAGGTGCACCGCAAGGGCCGCAACAACAGCGTGACGGCGGCCCCCGATGACGTGGGCTCGCCGTGGGCGATCGGCAGCGACGAGGGCGGCCACGACGCCGTGCATCCGGACCTCGGCACGATCGAGGACTTCGACGGGTTCGTCGCCGCCGCGCGCGACGAGGGCCTCGAGGTGGCACTCGACCTCGCCCTGCAGTGCGCCCCCGACCACCCCTGGGCGCGCGACCACCCCGAGTGGTTCACCGTGCTGCCCGACGGGACCATTGCGTACGCGGAGAACCCGCCGAAGAAGTACCAGGACATCTATCCGCTGAACTTCGACAACGACCCGGCCGGGTTGTACGAGGAAGTGCTGCGGGTGGTGCGGTACTGGGTGTCGCACGGCGTCAAGGTGTTCCGCGTCGACAACCCGCACACCAAGCCGCCGAACTTCTGGGCCTGGCTGATCGGCGAGGTCAAGCGCGAGGATCCGGACGTGCTTTTCCTGGCCGAGGCGTTCACCCGGCCGGCGCGGCTGCTCGGCCTGGCCAAGCTGGGCTTCACGCAGTCCTACACGTACTTCACCTGGCGCACCGCGAAGTGGGAGCTCACCGAGTTCGGCCAGCAGATCGCCGAGCACGCCGACTACTGCAGGCAGAGCCTGTGGGTGAACACCCCCGACATCCTGCACGAGAGCCTGCAGCACGGCGGGCCCGGCATGTTCGCCATCCGCGCGGTGCTGGCGGCGACAATGAGCTCCACCTGGGGCGTCTATTCGGGCTTCGAGCTGTTCGAACACCGGGCGGTCCGCGAGGGCAGCGAGGAGTACCTGAATTCGGAGAAGTACGAGCTGCGGCCCCGCGACTTCGACGCGGCCATGGCCGACGGCGAGTCGCTGGAGCCGTTCATCACCCGGCTCAACGAGATCCGCCGGGTGCATCCGGCGCTGCACGAGCTGCGCACCATCGCGTTCCACTACCCGGACAACGACGCGGTCATGGCCTACAGCAAGTTCGACCCGGTCACCGGTGACCAGGTGCTGGTGGTGATCACGCTCAACCCGTTCGGGCCCGAGGAGGCCACCGTGTGGTTGGACATGGCCGCATTGGGAATGCAACCTTACGACCGCTTCTGGGTGCGCGACGAGATCAGCGGCGAGGAATACCAGTGGGGTCAGTCGAACTACGTGCGCCTCGACCCCGCCAAGGCGGTGGCACACGTGTTCAACATGCCCCAGATACCGGCCGAACAACGACTCAACCTGCTTCGTAGGGAGTGATCGACACCATGGCTAAGGCCCCCGACCTGACCAACGAGGTCACCAGTCCGCATCTGCGGCCACACACCGCCGACCTGAACCGCCTGCTGTCCGGCGAACACCACGACCCGCACTCGGTGCTCGGCGCGCACGAGTACGACGACCACACGGTGCTGCGTGCCTACCGGCCGCACGCCCTCGAGGTGGTCGCGGTCGTCGGCGGCGACCGGCACGTGTTCTCCCACATCGAGAGCGGCCTGTTCGCGGTGGCGCTGCCCTTCACCGGGCTCGTCGACTACCGGCTCGAGGTGAGCTACGACCACGGCGGCGAGACGCCGCACGTGCACCGCACCGCCGACGCCTACCGGTTCCTGCCGACCCTCGGCGAGGTGGACCTACACCTGTTCTCCGAGGGCCGCCACGAGCGACTGTGGGAGGTGCTCGGGGCGCATCCGCGCAGCTTCACCACCGCCGACGGCGTGGTCGAGGGCGTGTCGTTCGCGGTGTGGGCGCCGAATGCCAAGGGCGTCAGCGTGATCGGTGACTTCAATCACTGGAGCGGCACCGAGGCGCAGATGCGGGTGCTGGGTTCCACCGGCGTGTGGGAACTGTTCTGGCCCGACTTCCCCGCCGACGGGCTGTACAAGTTCCGGGTGCACGGCGCCGACGGCGTGGTGACCGAGCGGGCCGACCCGATGGCCTTCGCCACCGAGGTGCCGCCGCAGCGGGCGTCGCGTGTCACGCAGAGCCACTACACGTGGGCCGACGACGACTGGATGACCCGGCGCGCGCTGCGCAATCCGGTGTTCGAGCCGATGAGCACCTACGAGGTGCACCTCGGCTCGTGGCGGCCCGGCCTGAGCTACACCGAACTCGCCGAGCAGCTCACGCAGTACGTCGTCGAACAGGGCTTCACCCACGTCGAGATGCTGCCCGTCGCCGAGCATCCGTTCGGCGGCTCCTGGGGTTACCAGGTGACGTCGTACTACGCGCCGTCCTCGCGGTTCGGCAGCCCCGACGAATTCCGGCACCTCGTCGACTCGCTGCACCAGGCCGGCATCGGCGTGCTCGTGGACTGGGTGCCCGCGCACTTCCCGAAAGACGCCTGGGCGCTCGGCCGGTTCGACGGCACCGCGCTCTACGAACACGCCGATCCGCGTCGTGGTGAGCAGTTGGACTGGGGCACCTACGTTTTCGACTTCGGCCGGTCCGAGGTTCGCAACTTCCTGGTGGCCAACGCGCTGTACTGGCTGCAGGAGTACCACGTCGACGGGCTGCGGGTGGACGCGGTGGCGTCGATGCTCTACCTGGACTACTCGCGCCCCGAAGGTGGCTGGACGCCCAACATCTACGGCGGCCGGGAGAACCTCGAGGCGGTGCAGTTCCTGCAGGAGATGAACGCCACGGTGCACAAGGTCGCCCCCGGCATCGTCACGATCGCCGAGGAGTCCACGTCATGGCCCGGCGTCACCCGGCCGACGAACCTCGGCGGCCTCGGCTTCTCGATGAAGTGGAACATGGGCTGGATGAACGACACGCTGGCGTTCATCAGCCGCGACCCGATCCACCGCAGCTTCCACCACCACGAGATCACCTTCTCGATGATCTACGCGTTCAGCGAGAACTTCGTCCTGCCGATCAGCCACGACGAGGTCGTGCACGGCAAGGGCACGCTGTGGGGCCGGATGCCCGGCGACGACCACGCCAAGGCGGCGGGGATCCGCGGCCTGCTGGCCTACCAGTGGGCGCATCCGGGTAAGCAGTTGCTGTTCATGGGCCAGGAGTTCGGTCAGCGTGCCGAATGGTCCGAGGAACGCGGCGTGGACTGGTGGCAGCTCGACGAGCAGGGCTTCTCCGACGGGATCCTGCGGATGATGCGCGACATGAACGGCATCTACGGCAGCCGCCGGGCACTGTGGTCGCGCGACACCACGCCGGAGGGCTACTCCTGGATCGACGCCAACGACTCGGCGAACAACGTCCTGAGCTTCCTGCGCTACGGCGACGACGGCTCGGTGATGGCGTGCGTGTTCAACTTCTCCGGATCCGAGCACTCGCGGTACCGCCTCGGGCTGCCGCACACGGGGACCTGGCGCGAGGTGCTCAACACCGACGCCGACGTCTACCACGGTTCGGGCATCGGCAACTTCGGCGCGGTCGAGGCCACCGACGATCCCTGGCACGGCCGGCCGGCGTCCGCGATGATGGTGCTGCCGCCGCTGGCCGCGCTGTGGTTCGAGTACGAGCAACCCGGCCTCGAGCGCGGAGACGCTCAGTAGAGCGCGTTGGCCAGCTTGCGGCGGCCGGCGATCACCTCGGGGTCGGCGGCGTCGAACAGGTCGAACAGTTCGATCAGCCGCGTGCGGACCTTCGTGCGGTCGTCGCCGGCGGTGCGCTTGACCAGGGCGATCAGCCGGTCGAATGCGGGCTCGACCTGCTGCTGCATGATCTGCACGTCGGCAGCGGCGAACGCGGCGTCGATGTCGTCGGGGGCGGCGTCGGCCGCCGTCACCGCGTCGGGATCGTGAGCGGTGGCGCGCTGCAGGAACACGATCTGGCGCACCGCGCCCTTGGCCTCCGGATGGTTCGGAGTGGCGTCCAGTATCGCCTGGTAGGCCGAGAGTGCGGCGTCGAAGTCACCGGCGTCGAGGTGCTCGCGAGCCTGCGCGACCGCGGGGTCGACCTGCTCGGGCTGTTCGGCATCGCCTGTGCCGGAGAGCTTCCCGGCGGTCGCCTCGAGCAGCGAGTCGATCCAGCCGCGTAACTGCTCCGCGGGCTGAGCGCCCTGGAAGCTCGAGATCGGCTGTCCGCCGGCGAGCGCGACAACGGTGGGCACCGCCTGCACACCGAACATCTGCGCCACCCGTGGTGTGGTGTCGACGTTCACCAGCGCCAGCGACCACTTGCCGCCGTCGTCGGCCGCGAGCGCCGTGAGGGCCTCGCCGAGCGCCACGCTGGCGTCGCTGCGCGGCGTCCAGAGCAGCACCACGACGGGCGCCTGGCTGGACCGGACCAGCACCTCGGCTTCGAGGTTGGCCTCGGTGACCTCGGTGACGTATGCGCCACCCTGACCACCGGGCGCGGTCGCTTCGGTGGGTGCGGCGGCGCGCTGCTTGAGCGCCGAAAGGTCAACCGCACCGGCCAGTGCGGGCCCGACGGAAGGTCGTGGACGAGTCACGCGACCAAGTCTGTCACGTTGTTTCCGGTGCCGTCCGGCCCGGTTGCGAGATCGGCGCCGACGCAGCCGCGGACGCGGCGGCGGGCCCCATCCGGCCGGTCCGGTCGGCCCATATGAGGAAGATCACAGTGGCCAGTGGCACGACGCTGGCCAGCAACGCCAGCAACCATGTCGTGACGCCCCACCGGAACGCCACACCGGCGGCCACCGCTGCCACGACGAACCCGATGAAGATGCCGCCGTGGATGGGCCCGAAGATCTTCACGCCGATCTCGGTGCTGGGGCTTCCGACGTACTTGAAGTACATCCCGACCAGCAGACCGACCCAGCTGACCGCCTCCAGCAGACCGACCAGGCGCAGCCACCCGGCCACCGAACGCAGATCGAAAGCACGTGTCATGGCCGCCATTGTGCCTGATCGGCGAGCCAGCTACTACGCCTCGTCGTAGCGCGGTGCCGCCCGGCGGTCGCGCAACCTCAGCGGCGCAGGATCAGGGCGTCGCCCTGCCCGCCCGCGCCGCACAACGCGGCCACCGCGTAGTTCCCGCCGGTGCGCTGGAGTTCGAGCGCCGCGTGCAGGGTGATGCGGGCGCCGGACATCCCGATCGGATGGCCGATCGCGATGGCCCCACCGTTGGTGTTGACCTTCTCCTGATCGACGCCGAGTTCCTTGGTGGAGGCCAGGGCGACCGCCGCGAAGGCCTCGTTCAGTTCGATCACGTCGAGCTGGTCGGCGGTGATGCCCTCCTTGGCGATCGCCTTCTTGACGGCGTTGGCGGGCTGGCTCTGCAGCGTGGAGTCGGGTCCGGCGACCACGCCGTGGGCGCCGATCTCGGCGAGCCAGCTCAATCCCAGTTCCTCGGCCTTGGCCTTGTTCATCACGACGACGGCACAGGCGCCGTCGGAGATCTGCGACGCCGATCCCGCGGTGATGGTGCCGTCCTTGCGGAACGCCGGCTTGAGCCCGGCCAGCGACTCTGCGGTGGTGTTGGCCCGGATGCCCTCGTCCTCGGTGAACTCGATCGGATCGCCCTTGCGCTGCGGGATCGACACCGGCACCACCTCGTCGGCGTACACCCCGTCCTTCCACGCCGCGGCCGCCCGCTGATGGGACTGCGCCGCGTACTCGTCCTGCTCGGCGCGCGTGAACTGGTCGACGTCGTTGCGCTGCTCGGTGAGCGCGCCCATCGGCTGGTCGGTGAACACGTCGTGCAGGCCGTCGTAGGCCATGTGGTCGACCGCGGTGACGTCGCCGTACTTGTATCCGGCCCGGCTGTTCACCAGGAGGTGCGGCGCCTGGCTCATCGACTCCTGGCCGCCGGCCACCACCACGTCGAACTCCCCTGCGCGGATCAGCTGGTCGGCCAGGGCGATCGCGTCGATGCCCGAGAGGCACATCTTGTTGATGGTCAGGGCAGGCACGTCCCAGGGGATGCCTGCGGCCACTGCGGCCTGACGGGCGGGCATCTGCCCGGCACCCGCGGTCAGCACCTGGCCCATGATCACGTACTCGACGGCCGACGGGGCGACGCCCGACTTCTCGAGCGCGGCCTTGATGGCGACGGCCCCCAGATCGCTGCCCGAGAAGTCTTTCAGCGAACCCATCAGCCTGCCTACCGGTGTGCGGGCTCCAGCAACGATCACCGACGTCGTCATACCAACCTCCATCACGGTTTAGAGCGGCTCCGACGAGGCTATCCACTAGACCGTCAGTATCGAAACCGAGGCCCTTAGGTTACCTTTGCGTTATGACCGCCGATCAAGTTGACGCCCGTCCAGTCCTCGCCACGGCCCTGGTCACGGCTATCGACCACGTGGGCATCGCAGTGCCGGATCTCGACGCCGCGATCAAGTGGTATCACGATCATCTCGGCATGATCGTGCTGCACGAAGAGGTCAACGAGGAGCAGGGCATCCGCGAGGCGATGCTGTCGGTGCGCGGCGCTCCCAAGGGCAGCTCCCAGGTCCAGCTGATGGCGGCACTCGACGAGACGTCGACCATCGCGAAGTTCATCGACAAGCGCGGTCCCGGCCTGCAGCAGTTCGCCTACCGCGTCAGCGACATCGACGCGCTCACCGAGCGCCTGCGCGAGCAGGGCATCCGGTTGCTCTACGACGTGCCGCGTCGGGGTACCTCGAACTCGCGGATCAACTTCATCCACCCCAAGGACGGCGGCGGAGTGCTGATCGAACTCGTCGAGCCCGCGGCGGACACCGAGCACTGACGCCGGTCACGACCAGCGTCGCGTCGGGCCCCGGTGGGCCCGGTTCGCCCAGCACGGCGTGTGCCAGTGCCTGCGGTCATCGACCGCCGACTCCCCCGCGTCCGCCGGCCACACCACCAGATGCGCTGTCCCGACTCTGATCTCGTGATCACAGCCGGGGCACCGGTAGACCTTGGTGGCGCGTGACCCGGCGATCGGCCGCACCTCGTAGTCGAAGCCGTCCGGTCCCGTCTCGACCCGCCGCGTGGCGAGGGACGGTGGCAGCGGGCGCGGCCGCCTCGGCGGAGTCCGGCGCCTGGGCATGCCGCCGAGTCTACGGGCTCAGAACAGCCGGTACTCGTCGCTGTCCATCCCGCGCATCTGATCGTAATCCAGTGTGACGCAGCGAATCCCGCGATCAACGGCGAGAGTACGGGCCTGCGGCTTGATCTGCTGGGCGGCGAACACCCCACTGACGGGCGCCAGCAGTGAGTCCCGGTTGAGCAGATCCAGGTAGCGGGTGAGCTGCTCGACACCGTCGATCTCGCCGCGCCGTTTGATCTCGACGGCGACCGAGCGTCCGGTCTCGTCGCGGCACAGCAGGTCGACCGGGCCGATGGCGGTCATGTACTCGCGGCGCACGAGGGTGTACCCGACACCGAGCAGTTCGACGTGTTCGGCCAGCAGCTTCTGCAGGTGCGCCTCGACCCCGTCCTTGACCAGCCCCGGGTCGATGCCGAGGTCGTGACTGGAGTCGTGCTCCACCGCCTCGACGGTGATGCGCAGTTGCTCGCCCGCCTTGTTCTCCACCACCCACACCGGCAGCGGCCCGTCGGTGTCCTCGACGAGTCGGCACGGCGGGCTCATCCAGTTCAGCGGCTTGTAGGCCCGGTCGTCGGCGTGCACGCTCACCGACCCGTCGGCCTTGACCAGCAGCAGCCGGCGAGCTGACGGCAGATGGGCGGTGAGGCGGCCGACGTAGTCGACGGTGCACTGGGCGATCACGAGTCGCACGTCGACAACCTTAGGGTCTCGGGCGGCTGCGAATTACTCTGACATCACGATGACCACCAAGACGAGCGTGCCACAGCGGCTGGGCAAGGTGTTGGAGGCGGTCACCCGTCAGAGCGGTCGGCTCGCCGGCACGCCGGACTACGGCTCCTGGCTGCTCGGCAAGCCCTCGGAGAGCCAGCACCGCAGGCGTATCCGCATCCAGGTCATCCTGACGTTCTTCCTGCTGTTCACCAACATCCTCGGCATCGGGGTGTCACTGCTGCTCAATGCCGTCGCCATCCCGGTTCCCAGCGTCTTCACCGACGCACCGGCCTGGCTGACCTGGGGTGTCGTCCCGGCGTACATGCTGGTTGCGCTGCTGCTCGGCACCGCGTGGATCACCTCGCGCACCGTGGGTTCGCTGCGGTGGTCGATCGAGGAGCGTCGACCCACCAAGACCGACCAGCAGAACGTCTTCGCCGCTCCATGGCGGGTGGCCAAGAAGCTCCTTCTGCTCTGGGGCGTCGGCACCGCCCTGTTCACGCTGTTGTACGGCCTGCAGAACTCCGCCTTCATCCCCCGCTTCCTGTTCGCGGTGGGCTTCCCCGGCATCGTGGTGGCCACCGCCTGCTACATGATCACCGAGTTCGCCCTGCGGCCGGTCGCCGCCGAGGCGCTCGAGGCGGGCCGACCACCGCGGCGGCTGGCGCACGGGGTGATGGGCCGGACGATGACCGTCTGGTTGCTCGGCTCGGGCGTGCCCGTGCTGGGCATCCTGCTGCTCGCGGTGTTCTCGGTCTCGCTGCAGAATCTCAGTGCGACCCAGTTCGCCGTGGCCGTGATGATCATCGCGGTGGTCGCCCTGTTGTTCGGGATGATCCTGATGTGGTTGTTGGCCTGGCTCATCGCGACACCCGTGCGCGTCGTGCGATCCGCGCTCAAGCATGTCGAGGAGGGTGACCTCGACTGCGAACTGGTCGTCTTCGACGGCACCGAACTCGGTGAGCTGCAGCGCGGCTTCAACTCGATGGTGCACGGGCTGCGCGAACGCGAACGCGTGCGCGACCTGTTCGGCAGGCACGTCGGGCGCGAGGTGGCGCTGGCAGCCGAGCAGCAGAAGATCAAGCTCGGCGGTGAGGAACGCCATGCCGCAGTCGTTTTCGTCGACATCATCGGCTCGACGCAACTGGTCACCGCTCGGCCGGCCGTCGAGGTGGTGGAACTGCTCAACCGGTTCTTCGCGGTGATCGTCGAAGAGGTGGACCGGCATCACGGTTTCGTCAACAAATTCGAGGGCGACGCGGCGCTCGCGGTGTTCGGCGTCCCGGTCGCGCTCGAGAACGCCGAGGACGAGGCCCTGGCGGCCGCGCGCGCCATCGCCCGGCGGCTGTGTGACGAGGTGCCGGAATGCCAGGCCGGCATCGGCGTGGCGGCCGGCGAGGTGGTGGCGGGCAACGTCGGCGCCAGGGAACGCTTCGAGTACACCGTGATCGGCGAACCGGTCAACGAGGCCGCGCGGTTGTGTGAGCTCGCGAAGGACACCGACGCCCGGCTGGTGGCGTCGGCGGATGCGGTGTCCAACGCCACCGACGACGAGCGGGAGCACTGGTCACTGGGTGACACGGTGACGCTGCGGGGCCACGACGAGCCCACCCGGCTGGCCCTGCCCGTCTGATCCGTCACACCGTCCCGCAGGTTAGTGATACTGCGCGTAACGCTTACTACACTCAGTGGCATGACCACCGAGGGCCTGCTGCAGATCGAGGACTGCCTGGACGCCGACGGCGGCATCGTGCTGCCGCCCGGGGTGAACCTGATCTCGCTGATCGAACGCAACATCACAAGCGTCGGCGACGAGGTCGCATACCGCTACCTCGATCACACCGGCGCGGCCGACGGTCACGCCGTGGAGCTGACGTGGTCGCAGCTCGGCCACCGGCTGCGGGCGATCGGCGCGACCCTGCAGCGCATCGCCGCGCGCGGTGACCGGGTGGCGGTGCTGGCCCCGCAGGGCCTCGATTACATCGCCGGCTTCTTTGCCGCCGTCAAGGCGGGGATGATCGCCGTGCCGTTGTTCGCCCCGGAGCTCCAGGGTCACGCCGAGCGCCTCGACGTCGCCATGCGCGACGCGCGACCGTCGGCGGTGCTCACCACCGCCTCCGCCGCCGAAGGGGTCCGCGACTATCTGGCGCAGCGCGACTTCGGGCGGGCGGTGGAGATCGTGGTCGTCGACGAGGTGCCCGACTCCGCCGGCGCCGCCTTCAGCCCGGTCACGCTCGACGTCGACGACGTGTCGCACCTGCAGTACAGCTCCGGATCGACGCGGTCACCCGTCGGCATCGAGATCACCCACCGCAACGTCGGCACCAACCTGCTGCAGATGATCCTGTCCATCGACCTGCTGGACCGCAACACCCACGGGGTCAGCTGGTTACCGCTGTATCACGACATGGGACTGTCGATGATCGGCTTCCCGGCCGTGTACGGCGGCCATTCGACGCTGCTGTCCCCCACCGCCTTCATCCGCAGGCCGCAGCGGTGGATCCGGGCACTGTCGGACGGTTCGCGGCGCGGCCGGGTCGTCACCGCCGCCCACAACATCGCCTACGAGTTCACCGCGCAGCGCGGCCTGCCCGACGCCGGCGAGGACATCGACCTGAGCAACGTCGTGATGATCATCGGCTCCGAGCCGGTGAGCATCGAGGCGATCCGCGCCTTCGAGGCGGCCTTCGCGCCGTACGGGCTACCGCCGCAGGCGATCAAGCCGTCGTACGGCATCGCCGAGGCGACGCTGTTCGTGTCGACCATCGCACCGTCGGCGCGTGCGGAGGTGGTGCACTTCGACCGCAAGCTGATGGCCGAGGGCAGGGCGGTGCGGACCACAGCGAACGCAGGGGCCGACGCCGACGGAACCGTTCCGCAGGTGTCCTGCGGCCAGGTGGCGCGCAGCCAGTGGGCGCTGATCGCCGATCCCGAAACGGGCGCCGAGCTGGCCGACGGGCACATCGGCGAGATCTGGCTGCGCGGCGACAACATCGCCCGGCGCTACTGGCGGCGCCCAGAGGAATCGAGCCACGCCTTCGACGCCGCGCTCGCGTCACGGCTCGAATCCGGAAGCCATGCCGACGGCGTCCCAGCCGGGGCCGGATGGTTGCGCACCGGGGACCTGGGGGTGCACCTCGACGGGGAGTTGTACGTCACCGGCCGGCTGGCCGACCTGATCGTCATCGACGGCAGGCAGCACTACCCGCAGGACATCGAACACACCGCCGCAGAGGCGTCCCCCATGGTGCGCCGGGGTTACGCCGCGGCGTTCGGCACGCCCGGTGACCGGCTGGTGATCGTCGCCGAACGCGCGTCGGGCACGCGACGTGCCGACCCTGCGCCGCAGATCACCGCGATCGGCGACGCGGTCGCGCGCCGCCACGGAGTGACCGTCGCCGACGTCCGCTTCGCGCAGGCCGGCGTCATCCCCCGCACCACGAGCGGAAAGCTGGCCCGCCGCGCCTGCCGCAGCGAGTACCTCTCGGGTGGCTTCACGACCAGGTCCACCGCCTGAGCGCGAGTGCCCGTACCGTGCGCCGAATTTGGTGCGCCGAACCCTTCACCGGATGTCCTAGCGTGAACTGACAGACGAGAAGGGCGGCCGATGACCGAGACACCTGTGCTGACACGACGCCCGTTCCCGGGCATCAGCTCACGCGCCTGGGAACACCCCGCCGACCGCATCGCGCTCACCGCGTTGCGCCGGCTCAAGGGTTTCGACCAGATCCTGAAGGTGTTGTCCGGCATGCTTCGTGAGCGCCAGCACCGGCTGCTGTACCTGGCCAGCGCCGCCCGCGTCGGTCCGCGCCAGTTCGCCGACCTCGACGCGCTGCTCGAGGACTGCGTCGCCGTGCTCGACGCGCCCGTCGAACCGGAACTCTTCGTGCTGCAGTCACCGACGGCGAACGCCTACACGATCGGCATGGACCAACCCTTCATCGTGATCACCTCCGGGATGTACGACCTGATGAGCACCGAGGAGATGCGCTTCATCATCGGACACGAACTCGGCCACGCACTCAGCGGGCACGCCGTGTACCGCACCATGCTCATGCACCTGATGCGGCTGGCATCGTCGTTCGGGTTCATCCCGATCGGCGGCTGGGCACTGCGGGCGATCGTGGCGGCACTCATGGAATGGCAACGCAAATCGGAGTTGTCGGGCGACCGGGCCGGCCTGCTGTGCAGCCAGGACTTCGATGCCGCGATCCGGGTCCAGCTGAAGCTGGCCGGCGGCGGCCGGCTCGACAAGATGGACTCGCAGGCGTTCCTCGCCCAGGCCCGCGAGTACGACCGCACCGGTGACATGCGCGACGGCCTGCTCAAGCTGCTCAACCTGGAGTTGCGGACCCATCCCTTCTCGGTGCTGCGGGCGGCCGCGTTGACCCAGTGGGTGGACTCCGGCGGCTACGGCGCAGTGCTCGGCGGCGACTACCCGCGGCGCGTCGAGGACGAGTCCGCCTCGTGGAGTGACGATGTCGGTGCGGCCGCGCGCACCTATCGGGACGGGTTCGACCAGTCCGAGGACCCGCTGGTCCGTGGCCTGCGGGATGGAGTGTCCGGCGTCGTCGACGGGGTCGGACGGGTCGCCACCAACGCCGCTGATTCGTTCGGCCGCAAGGTGGCCGGCTGGCGACGGGCGAACGGCGGGCCTCCCGAGAGCTAGCCGCGAGCGACATCTGCCCGTCGGCTGGCAATTTCCCGGCGTCTCCTGGCCTCGCGGTCCCTTTCCCGGCGTTCAGCGAACCTCGACCATGGCAGCCATGCGTGCACAGATCGTGTTGTTCGACGGCTTCGACCCCCTCGACGTCATCGCGCCCTACGAGGTGCTGGTGGCCGGAAGTGACTATGCCGGAGGTGATCTCGACGTCGTGCTGGTGTCCGCCGAGGGGCCGCGGCCGGTGGTCAGCGGTTCGCGCGGCCTGACGTTGCAGGCCACCGCCCAGCTCGATCCGGCCAAGCCCGGCTTCGTGATCGTGCCCGGCGCGTCCGGCCCGCTGGAAGGCGATCCCGACGAGGGCGCCGAGACGATCCCGGTCCTGCTCGCCCGGTTCGGCGAGACCGAAGCGGTGCCGTTGATGCGCCGGGCGATGCAGAATCCCGACATCACCGTGGCGACGGTCTGCGGCGGGTCGCTCGCACTTGCCATGGCCGGCCTGATCGACGGTCGCCATGCCAACACCCACCACCTCGGTGTCGATGTGCTCGAGGCCACCGGTGCGGTACCGGTGCATGCCCGCGTGGTCGACGACGGTGACCTCGTCACCGCCGGCGGGGTGACCTCCGGTCTTGACCTGGCGCTGCACCTGCTCGGCCGCAGTTACGGTCCCCGCATCCCGCTGGCCGTCGAGCAGATGTTCGCCTACGAGCGCCGCGGCACGGTGTGGACCGACACCGGGCGCAAACCGAAGGCCGTCTGAGCATGGACATCGTGGGCGACTGGGACGTCACCATCAAGACGCCGGTGGGATCGCTGCAGATCGTGTACAGCTTCGCCGACCGGGACGGCGTGATCACCGGCAGCGCCGCAGGCAGGCACGAGACCGTGGAGGTGACCGACATCGTCGTCGCCGACGACGGCCGGCAGGTCAGCTGGCGGCAGACGGTGACCAGACCGATGCGACTCAACCTCGCCTTCGACGTGCTCGTCGACGGCGACCGGTTCACCGGACATTCGCGGGCGGGTCGGTTACCACGGTCGGCGGTGTCGGGCGTGCGCCGCCGCTGAGACTTTCGCGGCGATCGTGAACGGCCGGCTGTCGCCGCGCGGTCGGCGTTAGTGTGCAGACATGGACGCGCTGGAGCCGGCCCGCGGCGCGGTCGTGGGACGCGGTATCGCTGCGTTCCTGCTGGCGGACGTGTCCAGCCTGGCCGACGACATGCTCATGTACCTGGTCGAGCGGATACCGGAAGTCGGCGGGGATGCCGAGCTCCGCGGCTTGACCCTGGGCTCGTGCTCGTCGAATCTCGAAGCGGCGCTGTCGATGTTCCGTCATGGCATCGACGTGGCGGCCGCGGAAGCGCCGGTGACGGCGCTGGAACATGCGCGAGCCATGGCATCACGGGGGCACAGCGTGGATGTGATGTTGCGGTTCTACCGGTTGGGCCATGAGTACTTCACCGAAAAGCTCGCCGACTCGCTTCCCGACACGATCGACGACCCCGCTGCTGCGCTGAGGACCTTCGCCGATCTCGAGCGGTTCGCGTTCGGGTACATCGACCGCATCTCCAGCCTGGTGGCCGCCGAGTACGTCGCCGAGCTCGACCGGCGCCAGAATCAGGTGAGAGCCGAGCGCGCGGATGTCGTGCGGGCGCTGCTCGCCGGAGAACGTGTCGACAGTGCTCGGGCCGAACGCGTTCTGGGTCACCGGCTCACCGGTCGGCAGATCGGTTTCGTGTGCTGGGTCGAGGACCGCGGCGTCGACCTCGAGGGGCTCGCCAGGCAGGTCGGCCGGTCACTCGGATCGGCACACACGCTCGTCGTGGCGGACGGCCCGCTCGGAGTGTGGGGATGGGTGTCGGTCACCGGCAGCGCGAGAACGCCGGCGGCAGGCGTGGCGGAGGATTCACCAGGCGGAGGTGCGAGAGTTCACATCGCGGTGGGCTCGCCCCACCCAGGCGCTGCCGGATTTCGCACTTCCCATCTCGAGGCCCTGCGCACTCGCAGAGTCGTCGAGCTGTCGGGGCGCGCGGCACCGTCGATCACGGAGTTCGGCGAAGTCGCACTGGTGGACGCCATCTCGCGCGACCTGGACGCGGCCAGGGCCTTCGTCGCCGCTCAGCTCGGCGATCTCGCACGAGACGGCGCCAAGGAGCGCGGCGAGCGCGCCGCGCTCCTGGCGGTTCTCGACGCGCAGGGAAGTCTGGTGACCGCGGCAGGCAGGCTCGGGATCCACCGGAACACGGTCCTGCAACGGGTGCGTCGCGCCGAGGAGCGCAGGGGCCGGCCGGCGACGGCCGAGATCGCCGAGTTGCACACCGCTCTGCTCGTCTGTGACGTGCTGGGGGCCTCTGTGCTTCGCGAATCGTCGCCGCACTGATCGCGCTCGAGCGCGACGAGGATGTGCTCGCAGCACACCGGAGAGGGCTGTGAGGGCCTTGTTGCCCGATGCCCACGGTTTGTAGCTTTCGAGGCATCTCATCCCAAGCGCGGAGGACTCCGATGATGCCCACGGCTCAACACCCCCGAACCCCGGCGGCGGCCTCGCAGCACGCCTTGCCGAATCCGGGCGAGCAGGTTCCGACCCTGTCCTGGCCGATCGTCGGCATCTTCACCTTCGCGATTGCGCTCTTCGGCGCGTCGACCTGGGCTGCCCTCGCCGACGCCCTGCCCGCAATCGCGACCATCGCGGCGAGCGCCGTGGCGATCTTCGTGCTGTTCACCGTGCTGCACGACGCCTCGCATTACTCGATCAGCTCGCACCGCTGGGTCAACGTCGTGTTCGGCCGGGTGGCGATGTTCTTCGTCTCGCCGCTGATCTCTTTCAAGTCGTTCGCGTTCATCCACATCGAGCATCACCGCAACACCAACGACGGCGCGTCCGATCCCGACCACTTCGTCAGCGCCGCGCCCTGGTGGCAGCTGCCCATCCGCTTCCCGGCGATGGACCTGCCTTACATCGGCTTCCTGGTACGCAACCTGCGCAGGCGGCCGCGCGCCGAGATCGTCGAAACCGTTGCCCTGATGGTCTTCTCGGTGACGGTGATCGTGGCGGCCGCCTACGGCGGGCAGCTCTGGACGCTCGCGGTGATCTACCTGATTCCCGAGCGGGTGGCGATCTTCGTGCTGGCGTGGTGGTTCGACTGGCTACCCCACCACGACCTGGAAGAGACCCAACGCGAGAACCGCTACCGCGCGACGCGCAATCGCGTCGGCTCGGAGTGGATCCTGACACCCCTGCTCCTGTCACAGAACTATCACCTGGTCCACCACCTGCACCCCTCCATCCCGTTCTACCGCTACGTGGCTGCCTGGCGCCGCAACGAGGCTGCGTACCTCGAGCGAGATTCGGCGATCAGCACCGTGTTCGGGCAGCAGCTCGACTCCGCGCAGTATCACGAGTGGAAACGCCTCAACGGCAAATTGGCTGCGCTGCTCCCGGTCCGGATGCCGCAATCCTCTGCGGCACGCCACGCCGGCACGCACCCGATCGCTGTCAGATGCGTCGAGCCGCTGACGCCAGACAGCGTCGAAGTCACCTTCGACGTGCCAGAGCACCTGCGCGACCAGTTCCGGTTCCAGGCGGGCCAACACCTGACCGTCAGGCATCGCATCGCCGGAGAAGAGGTGCGACGGAACTACTCGATCTGCACCTCGGCCGCCTCGGACGAATTGGCGATCGGTGTGCGGCTGATCGAGGGTGGGAGGTTCTCGACATTCGCGGTCGAATCGCTGCGCGCCGGTGATGTTCTGGAACTGATGACGCCAACGGGGAGCTTCGGCGCACCCCTCGATCCGCTTGCTCGGCGGGAGAATGTCGCGGTCGCGGCGGGCAGCGGCATCACACCGATCCTGTCGATCGTGCGCACCACGATGGAAATCGAGACCGAGAGTCGCTTCACCCTCTTCTACGGCAACCGAACCGCCGAATCGACCATGTTCGCCGCCGAACTCGATGAGCTGGAGGCCCGATACGCCGACCGGTTGCGCGTCTTCCACGTCCGCTCGGTCGATGCGCACCACCCCGCTTCGCTTCGCGGCCGCATCGACCTCGCGTTGGTTCGACGACTGTTGGCGGGCGACGTCATGTCGATCGACC
Organism: Mycolicibacterium arseniciresistens; assembly: GCF_030519285.1. Taxonomy (NCBI): domain Bacteria; kingdom Bacillati; phylum Actinomycetota; class Actinomycetes; order Mycobacteriales; family Mycobacteriaceae; genus Mycobacterium; species Mycolicibacterium arseniciresistens. The sequence continues at coordinate 2,571 of NZ_JAUMSQ010000093.1, read as the reverse complement.
GGTGGTACCTGTGCGGCCCTGGCGATCTCGTCACGACGATGCGTGATGATCTCGCGTCGGAGGGGGTGCCGACGGAGCGGACACACCTGGAGTTGTTCCGTGGCTCAGACCGGCGTCCACACCGCGACGACCATGCCGACTCCGAGGTGACCATCACGCTGTCCGGCGAGGATCACACCGTCGGACTCGCCGCGGGGGAAACCGTGCTCGAGTCCGCGCTGAAGAACGACATCGAAGCGCCGTATGCGTGTCTTGGCGGTGCGTGTGGCACATGCAAGGCCAGGGTGACGATGGGAGCGGTGTCGATGGAGCAGAATTTCGCACTCAGCACCGCCGAGATCAAGGCCGGCTTCGTCCTGACATGTCAGTCCCGTCCCACCACGCCGACGGTCGCAGTCGACTACGACGGCTGAGGGGCGTGTCAACGAGGTCCGGCTCGCCACGACCATGTCGGTTTTCCGCCAGTGATGTCAGAGGCGACGTGTAAGAGTCGAGGTGTGCACGAGGATTTCGAGCGGTGCCTGAGGGCGGTGCAGTCGAAGGACGCCCGCTTCGACGGCTGGTTCGTCACCGCCGTGCTCACCACCGGGATCTACTGCCGGCCGAGCTGCCCGGTGCGTCCGCCGTTCGCCCGCAACATGCGCTTCTACCCCACCGCGGCCGCGGCGCAGGCCGCCGGCTTCCGCGCGTGCAAGCGTTGCCGCCCGGACGCCTCACCGGGGTCACCGGAGTGGAACATCCGCGGCGACGTGGTGGCCCGGGCGATGCGGCTGATCGCCGACGGCACCGTCGACCGCGACGGGGTCACCGGCCTGGCCGCACGACTCGGCTACACCACCCGTCAGCTGCAACGCATCCTGCAGGCAGAGGTCGGCGCCAACCCGCTGGCCCTTGCCAGGGCGCAGCGCACCCAGACCGCGCGCGTCCTGATCGAGACCACGGACCTGCCGTTCAGCGACGTCGCCTTCGCCGCCGGGTTCGCCAGCATCCGACAGTTCAACGACACCGTCCGCGCCGTCTGCGACCTCACGCCCACGGCGCTGCGACTGCGGGCGAGCGCACGATTCGGCCGGACGCCGGCAGCCCCCGGTGCGATGTCCCTGCGGCTACCGGTGCGCACCCCGTTCGCCTTCGAAGGACTGTTCGGGCATCTGGCGGCGAGCGCGATCCCGGGGGTCGAGGAGGTGCGCAACGGCGCCTACCGCCGCACCCTGCGGTTGCCGTCGGGCTGCGGGATCGTATCGCTCACACCGCATCCCGACCACGTCCGGTGCGAGCTCATACTCGACGACCTGCGCGACCTGGCCACGGCGATCGCCCGCTGCCGTCGACTGCTCGACCTCGATGCCGATCCCGAAGCGGTGATCGATTCGCTGAGCGCCGACGAGCGGCTCCGTGCCCTCGTGGCGAAGGCGCCGGGACAACGCATCCCCCGCACGGTAGACGAGGCGGAGTTGGCCATCCGGGTGGTGCTCGGTCAGCAGGTCTCGGTGAAGGCCGCCGGTACGCACGCCGGCCGTATCGTCGCCCGGCACGGCAGGACGGTAGAAGACCCGGGCGGCGGCCTGACCCACGTATTCCCCGGCGTCGATGACCTGGCTGATCTCGACCCGGCACACATGGCGTTCCCGACGGCGCGACGGCGGTCGCTGCTCGGCATGGTCAACGCCCTCGCCGAGGGCATCGTCACGCTCGACGCGGGTTGCGACTGGGTCCGTGCCCGCGAGGCACTGCTCGCCCTCCCGGGGATCGGGCCGTGGACCGCCGAGGTGATCGCGATGCGCGGCCTCGGCGATCCCGACGCCTTCCCCGCCAGCGACCTCGGCGTCCGTCTGGCGGCCGAGAAGCTGGGTCTGCCCGGCGATCCGAAGCCCCTCATCGAATACAGCAGCCGCTGGCGGCCGTGGCGGGCATACGCCACCCAGCACCTGTGGACGTCACTCGACCACGCCGTGAACCAGTGGCCCCCGAAGGAGAAGGCATCATGACCGTGCGGTTCCGCACCGTGGACAGCCCCGTCGGCCTGCTGACCCTGGCCGGCGTCGACGGACGACTCCGGCATCTGCGGATGGTCGACCAGACCTATGAACCCGACAGAAACGGCTGGGAACCCGACGACGAAGCCTTTCCCGATGCGGTCGGCCAGCTCGAGGCGTACTTCGCCGGGGATCGCATCGACTTCGACCTCGATCTCGACCTGGTCGGGACCGCGTTTCAGCGGCGTGTGTGGGAATCGTTGTTGACCATTCCGTACGGGGAAACCAGGACCTACGGCGAGATCGCGCGAGAGATCGGCTCTCCGGGCGCATTCCGGGCGGTCGGCCTGGCTAATGGACACAATCCGGTCGGCATCATCGTGCCCTGTCACCGTGTCATCGGCTCGAATGGCAGCCTCACCGGATATGGTGGCGGACTCGCCAAGAAAAGGGCATTGCTCGACTTGGAAAAGCGTCGCGCCGTGCCGGCATTGTTCGAATAACTCTGCCATTATTGCGCAATTGCCGAACAGCTGATTCGGTATCCAGAAATACAAATGCCCCGGCCCTCCGATCGAAATCGGAGGGCCGGGGA
>NZ_JAUMSQ010000092.1:0-3907 GCF_030519285.1 Mycolicibacterium arseniciresistens | reverse complement strand
CGACGACCGCGGCGCCGAGCGTTGGTTGCGCGGCCGGCCGCCGTCCGGGGTACGTCCGGGTCGCTGGTCGCCGCGTCCGCTCTGCCTGTCGTCGCCCACGTGTGCCTTCCGCTGGTTGCCCCGACCGAAGTTTACGGCCACGGCGCATTCGACGACAATTTGGCATTCAAAGAATGGCGTCGAATAAAGTCGAATAAAAGAGAATCACCCCCCACGTGAACGTGGGGGGTGATCCTTAATGTGTGTTCGGCGGTGTCCTACTTTTCCACCCGGAGGGGTAGTATCATCGGCGCTGGTAGGCTTAGCTTCCGGGTTCGGGATGGGTCCGGGCGTTTCCCTACCGCTATTACCGCCGTAACTTTATTCACTTTATGGTGAAGTGTGTTTTGGTGGTGGGGTGCAGTCATTTGTTGTTTGACTGTGGGTTTGTGTGGTTGCGAGGTTTTGTTGTTGTTGTAAGTTTTCGGCCGGTTAGTGCCAGTTCCCTACGCGCATTGCTGCGTTTCCAGGTCTGGCCTATCGATCCCGTGGTCTGCGGGGGGCCTTATCCCACTTAAATGGGTGAGAAGCCTGGTCTTGGAGGGGGTTTCCCGCTTAGATGCTTTCAGCGGTTATCCTGTCCGAACGTGGCTATCCAGCGGTGCCCCTGGTGGGACAACTGGTATACCAGAGGTTCGTCCGTCCCGGTCCTCTCGTACTAGGGACAGGTTTCCTCAAGCTTCTGACGCGCGCGGCGGATAGAGACCGAACTGTCTCACGACGTTCTAAACCCAGCTCGCGTGCCGCTTTAATGGGCGAACAGCCCAACCCTTGGGACCTGCTCCAGCCCCAGGATGCGACGAGCCGACATCGAGGTGCCAAACCATCCCGTCGATATGGACTCTTGGGGAAGATCAGCCTGTTATCCCCGGGGTACCTTTTATCCGTTGAGCGACACCCCTTCCACTCGGGGGTGCCGGATCACTAGTCCCGACTTTCGTCCCTGCTCGACATGTACGTCTCGCAGTCAAGCTCCCTTGTGCACTTACACTCAACACCTGATTGCCGTCCAGGTTGAGGGAACCTTTGGGCGCCTCCGTTACATTTTAGGAGGCAACCGCCCCAGTTAAACTACCCACCAGGCACTGTCCCTGAACCGGATATACGGTCCGAGGTTAGAAGCCCAATACGATCAGAGTGGTATTTCAACAACGACTCCACAACCACTGGCGTGGCCGCTTCACAGTCTCCCACCTATCCTACACAAACCGTATCGAACTCCAATACCAAGTTGTAGTGAAGGTCCCGGGGTCTTTTCGTCCTGCCGCGCGTAACGAGCATCTTTACTCGTAATGCAATTTCGCCGAGTCTATGGTTGAGACAGTTGAGAAGTCGTTACGCCATTCGTGCAGGTCGGAACTTACCCGACAAGGAATTTCGCTACCTTAGGATGGTTATAGTTACCACCGCCGTTTACTGGGGCTTAAATTCTCAGCTTCACCCCGAAGGGTTAACCGGTCCTCTTAACCTTCCAGCACCGGGCAGGCGTCAGTCCGTATACATCGTCTTGCGACTTCGCACGGACCTGTGTTTTTAGTAAACAGTCGCTTCTCACTGGTTTGTGCCACCCCCTCCCGCTGCCGGCCGCAAGGGCCATGACGATGTGGGGGTCCCCCTTCTCCCGAAGTTACGGGGGCATTTTGCCGAGTTCCTTAACCATAGTTCACTCGTACGCCTTGGTATTCTCTACCTGACCACCTGTGTCGGTTTGGGGTACGGGCCGTGTGTGCGCTCGCTAGAGGCTTTTCTTGGCAGCATAGGATCACCGAATTCACCTCATCCGGCTATGCATCACCTCTCGGACTTACATGACACCCGGATTTGCCTAGATGTCGTCCTACCGGTTTGCCCCAGTATTACCACTGACTGGTACGGCTACCTTCCTGCGTCACCCCATCGCTTGACTACTACCAACGAAGGTCCCGCGCAGCGCATGCAATCCTCACACCCGAAGGTGATCGGTAACGCATGGTTTGGGCGGTTAGTACCGCTGATTCATCAGGGACGCTCACACACGGGTACGGGAATATCAACCCGTTGTCCATCGACTACGCCTGTCGGCCTCGCCTTAGGTCCCGACTCACCCTGGGCGGACTGGCCTGGCCCAGGAACCCTTGGTCTTTCGGCGGGCAAGGTTCTCACTTGCCTTATCGCTACTCATGCCTGCATTCTCACTCCCACACCCTCCACAGCTGGATCACTCCGCTGCTTCACCGGATGCAGGACGCTCCCCTACCCAACCAACTAACGTTGATTGCCGCGGCTTCGGCGGTGTGCTTGAGCCCCGCTACATTATCGGCGCACAATCACTTGACCAGTGAGCTATTACGCACTCTTTCAAGGGTGGCTGCTTCTAAGCCAACCTCCTGGTTGTCTTCGCGACTGCACATCCTTTTCCACTTAGCACACGCTTAGGGGCCTTAGCCGGCGATCTGGGCTGTTTCCCTCTCGACGCACGGAGCTTATCCCCCGCCGTCTCACTGCCACACTTTCACTTGTCGGCATTCGGAGTTTGGCTGACGTCAGTAACCTAGTAGGGCCCATCGGCCATCCAGTAGCTCTACCTCCAACAAGAAACATGTGACGCTGCACCTAAATGCATTTCGGGGAGAACCAGCTATCACGGAGTTTGATTGGCCTTTCACCCCTACCCACAGCTCATCCCCTCAGTCTTCAACCTAAGTGGGTTCGGGCCTCCACGCGGTCTTACCCGCGCTTCACCCTGGCCATGGGTAGATCACTCCGCTTCGGGTCCAGAACACACCACTACACCACACACTCTTGTGTGGATACGCCCTATTCAGACTCGCTTTCGCTGCGGCTACCCCACCCGGGTTAACCTCGCGACATGTCCCTGACTCGCAGGCTCATTCTTCAAAAGGCACGCCATCACCCCACGTAGAACGAGGGCTCTGACGGATTGTAAGCGCACGGTTTCAGGTACTCTTTCACTCCCCTCCCGGGGTACTTTTCACCATTCCCTCACGGTACTAATCCGCTATCGGTCACTGAGAAGTATTCAGGCTTACCGGGTGGTCCCGGCAGATTCACAGCAGATTCCACGGGCCCGCTGCTACTCGGGGACAGCTCCACAACAGAGTTCGCGTTTTCGCCTACGGGGCTCTCACCCTCTACGACAGGTCATCCCAAAACCACTTCGACTAACACGAACCTTTATCACTGTTGCCCCTCTCGGCGGAAAGGAGAAGAAACGCCCCACAACCCCGCACACACAACCCCCGCCGGGTATCACATGCATACGGTTTAGCCATCCTCCGCTTTCGCTCGCCACTACTCACGGAATCACAATTGTTTTCTCTTCCTACGGGTACTGAGATGTTTCACTTCCCCGCGTTCCCCCCCGACACCTATGTATTCAGTGCCGGGTGACACGACATCACTCGTGCCGGGTTTCCCCATTCGGACATCCTCGGATCAACGCTCGGTTGACAGCTCCCCGAGGCATATCGCAGCCTCCCACGTCCTTCATCGGCTCCCAGTGCCAAGGCATCCACCATGCGCTCTTAAACACTTACAACACAAAACCAAAAAATGAGTCATCACCCACACACACCCCCACCCCCAAAAAAGAGGGCAGACATGCATGCGAGTATCAGAAAAATTTGCATTACATAAAGACACACCACAACCCCCAAAGGGATCAACATGCGTCTTTGATGCTCGCAACCACTATCCACAACTCAAACACCACACTCCACCACCAAAGCAGGGCAACAACAGACACCCCTCAACCACCGAACCCCACCCCCACCCCCACAAAAGAGGGCAGACAAGCATGCGAGTATCAGAAAAATTTGCATTACATAAAGACACACCACAACCCCCAAAGGGATCATCATGCGTCTTT
>NZ_JAUMSQ010000091.1:0-2071 GCF_030519285.1 Mycolicibacterium arseniciresistens | reverse complement strand
CCCCCAAAAAAGAGGGCAGACATGCATGCGAGTATCAGAAAAATTTGCATTACATAAAGACACACCACAACCCCCAAAGGGATCATCATGCGTCTTTGATGCTCGCAACCACTATCCACAAATCAAACACCACACCCCACCACCAAAGCAGGGCAACAACAGAAACCCCTCAACCACCGAACCCCAACCCACACCCCACCCAACGAACAGGTGAAAAGAAGAAAGGAACCCGAGATCTCAGAGCCGGCACCCACCCCCACTGGGATGAGCCCGCGGGCCTGTTGTCTCAAAGCCCAATAGTGTGTCTGATGATTTCCTCGCCGTCCGGCATTCACTCGGACGAACATGTTCGTTGATATGCACCAGAACTTGCGCCCACTACAGGGCAAGCCCATCCAACGAATCGCCCAGGTCACCGAACCCCCACACGATGTGGGCGGGCCATGGGTCTCGTGGTGCTCCTTAGAAAGGAGGTGATCCAGCCGCACCTTCCGGTACGGCTACCTTGTTACGACTTCGTCCCAATCGCCGATCCCACCTTCGACGGCTCCCTCCCACAAGGGGTTAGGCCACCGGCTTCGGGTGTTACCGACTTTCATGACGTGACGGGCGGTGTGTACAAGGCCCGGGAACGTATTCACCGCAGCGTTGCTGATCTGCGATTACTAGCGACTCCGACTTCACGGGGTCGAGTTGCAGACCCCGATCCGAACTGAGACCGGCTTTAAAGGATTCGCTAAGCCTCACGGCATCGCAGCCCTTTGTACCGGCCATTGTAGCATGTGTGAAGCCCTGGACATAAGGGGCATGATGACTTGACGTCATCCCCACCTTCCTCCGAGTTGACCCCGGCAGTCTCTCACGAGTCCCCACCATTACGTGCTGGCAACATGAGACAAGGGTTGCGCTCGTTGCGGGACTTAACCCAACATCTCACGACACGAGCTGACGACAGCCATGCACCACCTGCACACAGGCCACAAGGGAACCGACATCTCTGCCGACGTCCTGTGCATGTCAAACCCAGGTAAGGTTCTTCGCGTTGCATCGAATTAATCCACATGCTCCGCCGCTTGTGCGGGCCCCCGTCAATTCCTTTGAGTTTTAGCCTTGCGGCCGTACTCCCCAGGCGGGGTACTTAATGCGTTAGCTACGGCACGGATCCCAAGGAAGGAAACCCACACCTAGTACCCACCGTTTACGGCGTGGACTACCAGGGTATCTAATCCTGTTCGCTCCCCACGCTTTCGCTCCTCAGCGTCAGTTACTGCCCAGAGACCCGCCTTCGCCACCGGTGTTCCTCCTGATATCTGCGCATTCCACCGCTACACCAGGAATTCCAGTCTCCCCTGCAGTACTCCAGTCTGCCCGTATCGCCCGCACGCCGAGGGTTAAGCCCCCGGTTTTCACGAACAACGCGACAAACCACCTACGAGCTCTTTACGCCCAGTAATTCCGGACAACGCTCGCACCCTACGTATTACCGCGGCTGCTGGCACGTAGTTGGCCGGTGCTTCTTCTGCACATACCGTCACTTGCGCTTCGTCTGTGCTGAAAGAGGTTTACAACCCGAAGGCCGTCATCCCCCACGCGGCGTCGCTGCATCAGGCTTGCGCCCATTGTGCAATATTCCCCACTGCTGCCTCCCGTAGGAGTCTGGGCCGTATCTCAGTCCCAGTGTGGCCGGACACCCTCTCAGGCCGGCTACCCGTCGTCGCCTTGGTAGGCCATCACCCCACCAACAAGCTGATAGGCCGCGGGCCCATCCCACACCGCAAAAGCTTTCCCCCAAGAGTCATGCAACCCAAGAGGTGTATTCGGTATTAGACCCAGTTTCCCAGGCTTATCCCAAAGTGCAGGGCAGATCACCCACGTGTTACTCACCCGTTCGCCACTCGAGTACCCCGAAGGGCCTTTCCGTTCGACTTGCATGTGTTAAGCACGCCGCCAGCGTTCGTCCTGAGCCAGGATCAAACTCTCCAAACAAAAACAACCCAACCAAAGTCGGGTGAATTCGAATCAGAAAAATCCGATCACAAAAACAAGACACCAAAAACTGGCATCCAAAAAA